>JAEUIF010000202.1 GCA_016795185.1 Planctomycetia bacterium
GTACGCCGCTTACCGATCGTGGACGATGCCGGCCACGTGGTCGGCATCGTCACGCTCGACGACCTGCTGCGGCTGCTCAGCCGCGAGCTGTTCAACCTGGCGGAGGGCATCAAGATCGAAATGGCGCGGCGGTGAGCCGCGCTGCGTGTTCTAAATCAGGCCGTGATGCGAGAGCCAGCGTTCGGCGTCGAGGGCGGCCATGCAGCCGGTGCCGGCCGCCGTGATCGCTTGTTTGTAGTAGCTATCGGCCACGTCGCCCGCCGCGAAGACGCCGTCGACGCTGGTGTTGGTGCGCTGCGGCTTGGTCCACTTGAGGTAGCCAGTCGTTTCCATCTCCAGCTGGCCCTTGAGGAAATCCGTGTTCGGCGTATGGCCGATGGCCAGGAACACGCCGCTGACTGGCAGTTCCAGCGGCGCGCCGCCTGTGGTGCTGTCCAGTCGCGCGCCAGTTACGCCGTCATCGTCGGTGCCGAGCACTTCCGCCAGCGTGCGGTTGAATTGCGGCTTGATCCTGGGGTTTTGCAGCACGCGCTCCTGCATAATCTTGCTGGCGCGGAAGGCGTCGCGCCGGTGGACCAGGTGGACCTCGCTGCTGAATTTGCTCAGGTAAGTGGCCTCTTCCATCGCGGAATCGCCGCCGCCGACCACGACCAGGGGCTTGTTGCGAAAGCGCGGCAGGGCCCCGTCGCACACAGCGCACGCCGACACGCCGTTATTCTTGAACCGATCCTCGGACGGCAGCCCCAGGTAATTCGCCCGCGCGCCGGTGGCGACAATGACCGTCAGCGCCTCGACGGGCGGCTGCTCGACTCCCGCATCATCCGCAGGGTAGAGGACGAAGGGGTGCTTGCTGAAATCGACGCGCGCGATGACCTGCTCGACAATCCGGGTGCCGAAGTTCCGTGCTTGCTGCCGGGACCATTCCATCAGTTCCGGGCCGGTCGCCGAGCGCTTGCCCTTGTGTGCCGACTTCCCCTCGTACAGATGCGCGATGTTCGCGTACTTCTCGGGCGGCAGGGCGGACTTCGAGAAATGTACCAGGGCTTCGCTATCGGTGTGCGGCCAGGTCGGAAAATTCTCCACTTCGGTCGTGTAGGCCAGCTGCCCCAGCGGGATCATCCCCGGCATGGTGGTGGTGCCTTCGTACACCACGGGCTGCAAGTTCGCGCGCGCCGCGTAGATCGCCGCCGTCCAACCCGCAGGCCCCGACCCAATGATGACCACTTTTTCCGGCATGGATATTCCTCGCTCGCCTGCGGCGCGCGGCTAAACTAACTCGCGGCTAAAATAGACGGTAGACATCATTGTAGGATGGTCTGGAGATCGGTCAACGGCGGGCGGCGCGCGCCCGTCGGCGACTTGTGGCCCTGCGAGAGGACTGTATGCTGCGTCTGACGGACCTGCGGGAAATCCTGCGTTACGTGCCCCGCTTTCGCGACAAGGTGTTCGTCATTGCCCTGGATGGGGCCGTCGTCGAGGACGACAACTTCGGCAACTTGCTCCTGGACATTGCCCTGCTGCGCAGCTTGCGCATCGGCGTGGTGCTCGTCCACGGCGCGGGCCACCAGATTCGCAAGCTGGCGGCGCAGACCGGGCAAACGCCGACCAATATCGACGGTACCGGTATCACGGACGCCGCCACGCTGCAACTGGCGCTGAACGCCGCGAACCGAGTCACGCACGAGATTCTCGAAGGGCTGGCGGCCAACGATCTGCGCGGCGCAGCCACCAACGCCGTCGTTGCCCACCCGGCGGGCATCCTGCACGGCGTCGACCACCAGTTCACGGGCAAGGTCGAGCGCATCGATACCGGCTTCCTGCAAGCGCTGCTCAATAACGACGTAGTCCCGATCGTCCAGCCGCTGGGCTGCGATGGTGAAGGACACACCTTTCGCCTGAATTCCGATGCCGTCGCGGTGGAACTGGCCCAGGCGCTGCGGGCCGTGAAGCTGATCTATTTGACCAACCGCGAAGGCGTGCATCGCGGCAATCAACTCCTGCGGCAGGTCTCCGTGGATGACGCCGATACGATCCTGAAAAAGCACCCCGACGAGGTTCCGGCCGAGGAAGTGTCCAAACTGGCCAACGCCGTGCGGGCGGCGCGGGGCGGAGTGCCACGGGTGCATATCATCGATGGCCGGGTCGAGGAAGGGCTGCTTGCGGAAGTCTTTTCCAATGAAGGCATCGGCACGCTGGTCCATTCCAATGAGTACCAGGCCATCCGCAAGGCCCAGAAGAAGGACGTGCGCCTGATCTTCAATCTGATGAAGCCGGGCATGGAGAACGATGAGTTCCTGCGCCGGACGCGCGCCGAGATCGAACGCGGCATTGACGACTACTACCTGTTCGTGGTGGATCGCAACCCGGTAGCCTGCGTGGCCGTGCATTTCTACCCCGAACAGCAGAAGGCCGAGATGGCGTCGCTGTGCGTCGATGCTCGCTACGAGAACCAGGGCATCGGTCTGCGGCTGGTGCATTTCGCGGAAGCCCAGGCGCGGGCGCGCGGCGTGGAGGAACTGCTCTGCCTGTCCACGCAGGCATTCAACTACTTCACCCAGAAGGGCGGCTTCCGTCAGGGCTCGCCCGACGACCTGCCGCCCGCCCGGCGCGAACGCTATGAACGCAGCGGCCGGCGCTCGGTGGTGCTGGTCAAAAAACTCTAGGGCACTTTGCAAACGAGGGTAACGCCGGGCACTACGGTCCGCACAGCGGACCCTACGGCAATTTGGTAGGGTTCGCTGTGCGGACCCTTACAGCCGGTTGCAAAATACCTAGCCGAAAAAAATTCAAAAAAAAGCGTGAACCGAGGGCGGTTCCCTGCGTCTATCCAGTGGCTGGCACGCACGAGCCGAGTGAAACGGCCGCAAGCAGTCAGCCCGATGAGGCCAAGAGCATGTTGCTGAGTTGCGATCTTCTGGCGAAATGCGAATCGGCGATTCGGTGCCGCGAACAAGCGGCCTGGAATCGGCTCGCGTATTCCCTGCGATGTTGACGCCTGATCTTCCCGGAGAAGAGGCCGCCCAAGGCCAGGCGTCGCACCCACGACGCCTGGCCTTTTTTCGTGGACTGTGCAGCAGATTTACGGCCCGTTCGGCTTTCGGTGAGGCTGACGGTCTTTCAAACCGTCCAGATGGGTTCGACTCCCATACGGGCTGCCTTGTTTAGTCTGGTGGTGTAACAGTAGCACGGCGATCTGATACGTCGCTGGAGGCAGGTGCGATTCCTCCCCGGACTACTTCAACCGTTGTTTCCGTTGAGCCGCGTCCCGCAGAGGAGCGAGGTGACTTCGATGAGCTTTCGCTTGAAACGTCGACCCGACCGCCTTCTGGGGTCGTGGCGTAACGGCAGCGTGTCGGTCTTTTAAACCGTAAGGTGAGGGTTCGACTCCCTCCGACCCTACTGTGTGCGATGAATCATGGGTCCCAGGTGTTAGCGGCAGCATACCTGGCTCTTAACCAGCGTGGTGAGGGTTCTGGCGGCCTTTGGCCAGACCCACTTCCCTTTTGGCCAGTCCCGCTACGTTGTAGACGATCTCCCCACCCTTGAAAACATGCCGCCGTCCATTCCCACTGCCTGCAAACTCCGTGTGGCAGATGATGTAACTCGCCCGGCTCAGCAGCCATCTTACCGCGCGTGGTGCTGCCGATTCAAGTGAGCCGAACGTCACCGTGCCATCGCCGTGGTCGACGCCCCGGTTGCCCTTGTCATCAAAGACCTCTGGCTTGGCCATGATCCGGCAGCAGTTGGCCAGCGCATACAGGTTATTCAGCACCATGAGGGCAACCGCGTTGATGTCGTTCTCCGCCTGGGGCTTGTAAAGCTCTAGCTCTTGCTCAAGCTCAACCCGCTGGTGGTCCAGTTGGCGGATGCGTTCTTCAGCAGCGGGTATATTCGATTTATCCAACTCGACGACATTCGACCGCGCCTTGTCCAGCCGTTTACGCAGCTGTTCTATCTGTTGCTCCAGTCGCTTGCGCTCCGGCTTCGGCAAAGCGGGCGGGGCTACCAACTTTCTAACCTCCTGGAAGGCACTCGGCAGATCGGTGGCGGTCAGTGTCCCGTAGTGCGCTGAAAAACCGACCCATTCAGCGTCAAGTCCGAGCCATTCGTCCAAGTAGCTAGCCCGCATTTCTCACCAGAATAAGGAACCGGCTTGCTTCCGGAGCGTCAAGTGATTGTAGCCGCAGTCACTTGCGTT
>JAEUIF010000231.1 GCA_016795185.1 Planctomycetia bacterium
GCCCTCGGCCACCGCTTCCTTCAGGCCGCCTTCAAGAGACTGCACCGACCAGTAGGGGCTCTTCTCGACCTTGCGGACCAGCGGCACCAGCCCGGCGTTGGCCGACGGCTTGCTGCCGTCCGTGGTGAACAGCCCTTCCCACTTCGCGGCGGGCACGTCGGTCAGCACCAGGATGCGGTCGGAGGGCATGTACGTGGTCGCCACCAGCGGCGCTTCCTGGTGCTTCTCGAAATAGAACTTGTCCTTGAGTTTCTGCGCGCCGCCGGCCGATGCCCATTGCCCCAGTTTCTTCTGATCGAACGGAGCGCTGGACTTCAGCACCAGCGTCTGGGTTTCCGGCTTGCCGGCCGCGTTCAGCCGGGCGGCGTAGATGGTCGTGTCGAACAGTTCCTTGAACTCCAGCCCGGTCTGGCCCTTGGCGTCCGCGAGCGTCTTGGCCAGGCCGAAGTCCGTCAGTTGCTTTTCCAGCATGGTCTTCAGCGCGGGCTGCGCCGTGGCGCCGGTCGCGTTGTAGCCGATGATCGTGTTGGCGTCCGGCGGCACGAAGGCGAGCGGGTCTTCGTTGTTGGTGCCCTTGTTGACGCCACTGTCGCCGCCGCTCGTGTTGCCGCCGGTAGTGGCCCCACCCGTGCCGGCCGAGGTGCCGGCCTTCGTGTCCGTGGCCTGCGCTACCCCGCCGCCGAGCAGGTCGAATTGATTGATAACCAGATAGCCACCCGCGCCCGCGACCATCAGCAGGATGATGAAGGCCGCGAACAGTGCCATGCGTTTGACCTTCAAGCTGGTGCTGGCGCGCACCTCACCACCGCCTCCGCCCGAGGAGCGCATCCGCCACTTGCTGGGCTTCGACGGGTTCGGAAAGACGATCGCGCAGTTCGGGCACTTGACGGGCGTCTTGTAGGGAATCTTGCTGGAAATCTTGACAACCGCACGGCACGTCGGGCAGGGGAATGACACCGGCATGGCAGTGTACCTGGCAAGGGTGTGGGGAAAACGGCGACCGCCAAGGTCAGCGCTGCTGGCGGCTGGGCAAGCCGCAACTCGGCATCGCCAATGGCTTCCCCGTAGTAGATTCCATTCGGGCCGCGAATGCAATGGAAAAAGCCCACCCTGGGCGCGGGTGGGCTCGGCTTCGCTCCGGGTCGGTGGAGCGAAGATCGCTAACGGAGGTTCGAGTTTAGCTCGCGATGCTCAGCCGGCGGCCAGCGGCGTCGAACGGCGCGTCGAGCGGGTGCCAGAGCGACACCTTGAGGCGGGCGCGCTCTTCGAGGATGGCGACCTTTTCGGCGCTGCCGGGCATGGCCTGCGTTGGGCTGGCCGGCAGCTTGGCCTTGCCGTTGAAGTCGCCCACCCCCCGGCGGGCGAACTTGCTGGTGGAGGGAAAGCGGTCGCGGACGCCCGGTGTGTAGTAGCACGTCCAGCACAGGCCGCGCGGACGATTCGGCTTCGAGTGGTTGCAGTTCCGGCACAGCATGGCGAACCCCCTTGCATTGGTTAAGGTTGAAGCGTGTAAGTTTGGGTCTTCAGGGTTGCACAGCAGCGTTGTTCCTCGGATCGTTCCGTTTCAGGCGGCGGCTTGCTTGCGGTTCGGCGCGGTCGTCGGTGCTTCCGGGGCAATCAGCCGGCGGTCCAGTTCGAGATTCACTTCCGCCAGCAGTTCTCGCCGCATGTCGGCGCGCGGCGTGTCATCGAACCAGTTCAGGAACCAGCGGCACATCGCCGGTTCACCGAGTCGCTTGTCGGCCTCGTAGCACGCCTGGGCGAAGAAGCTCTCGACTTCCGACACGGTCTCCAGCCCCTCGGCCTGCCAGCCGCAGAAGCCCAGGGCGCACGCGGCTTCCACCGGCCAGTCCTGCACGCATTGCAGCGGCGGCGGCGACGTGGTCGCCCCTTGCAGCAAGCGGTGATCGTTCCCTTCCAGGGCCTGCCGCAGCGTCTGCAAGGCGGCGGCCGAAAGTTGCGGTGCGAACCCTTCGCGCCAGACTTTTCTCCAGGATTCCATGACCTGTCTCCTTACCGCTGGGTTGATGGGGAGAGTTTGGTTTCCCTTTCTCTTATACTATACGTCTGTTCATATATCTGTCAAACGGTTTTTATGGTTTTTAACGCAATTTTTCCGATATTTTTGGCTTACTGGCTTATAATCGTTTAATATCA
>JAEUIF010000242.1 GCA_016795185.1 Planctomycetia bacterium
CGATACCCTGTCGCATGCGCATCATGACTAATTTCCTTTCGTCGATTGGCGATGCAGAGTGTTCGATCCGTACCGTGCCGCGTTACTTCCCCGCCTTCAGCTTGGTCACCTTGATCGGCTGCGTGTCCGGGAGCGGTTCGCCATCGAGCGTGCGGTTCACCGCTTGCCAGGTGTAGGTGTTGGCATCGACATGCACGTAGACGCTGCTGCCGGTCAGTTCCTTGCCGTCGGGCGTGACGCCGTGGACGTCCACGGTCCACTTCTTGCCGTCGCGCGTCCAGACGCCGCCGCCGAACCCACCGTCCGACTGGAAGACCCAGGAGCGGATCACACCGTCCAGATTGTCCTTGCCGATCATCTGCGTGCCCGATTCGACGACCTTGCCCGCTTCCTTGGCGGTGAACTTGCCGCGAATGAATACCTTGTGCTCGTCCCATTCATACGTGGTCGTCACCTCGCGGTCCTTGGAGGCAACGTGCCAGCTGCCGATCAGCCATTCGAGCTGCTTCAGGCTCACATCCTGGCCGACGGCGCGGTCCCATTCGCGGACGATGGCGATCTTCCATTGCCCGCCTTCGCGGACCAGCAGCATGTTCCGCCAGCTCGACGCGATCACCTCACCCTCCTCGTCCTTCAAGCGCAGCGTCACCTCGGCGACCGCCGTATCCTGCGAGGGGAAACGCAGGCCGTCTTTCTGCACTTCCAGCTTCGGCTTGCCGGCCAGTTGCTTGAAGTAGTCGGCGTAGGCTTTCTGAATCTCGGCCCGGCCGCGAATCGGCTCGCCGTCGTTGCGGATGAACTCGCCCTCGGCGGTCCAGTGCGCGGCGACGGCGGCGGCGTCGCGCTTCTCGAAGGCTTGCATCAATTCCTTGGCCAGCTGGTCGATGGCCAGCTTGTCGGCGTCGCGTTTGGCGGCCGTCTTGTCCTGGGCCTCCATCCAGCCGAGGCCCAGCAGCACCACCAGGCCCGCCAGCACGAAGATCCGCAGCCGATTCATGAGACAACTCCTGGATAGAAATGAACGGCAACCCCATTAGTCCGCAGGTCATTCTGGCGATTGCGTGCCGCATCGGCGCCGGCCCCAGACCTGGCCACAGTGCGCGGCTTGAGCATTGGGTGCCACCCAACGACCCTCAGCGCAGCTCCTGGCCGGGCGCGGTCGTCGCCCCGCCGCTGGCCTTGCCGCCCACGCCCTGGGAATCGGAGATTTCGGCCAGGGCGCGGTCCTCGGGTTCCGTGAAGAAGCGTTCGGCCGAGCGGTGCAACAATTGTAGCTCGCGGCCGAGCAGCACGGCGCGGTCGCCGGGCACGGTCTGCATCAGGTTCTCCAACATGGCCCGCAGCCGCCGCGCGATCTGAATGCTCGTGCCGCCGAACTGGCGAATCTCCGTGACCGCCAGGTGGACGAAGTCCTCCCAGCCGGGCGTGCGGTAGATGAGCCGCAGCCGGCCGTCGCGGTCGCGCACCCGATCGTCGTCCAGGCGCCGCTGCCCGACTTCGCGGAGCAGGTGATGAATCTGATCCAGGGCCAGCACGGCCGTGGTCGGATCGTTGATCGCCGGCGAAAGTCCCTTGGAAGCGATGTCCACGATGATGCGGAAGGCAAAGGCCGGGTCTTGCTCCAGCGTGCGTTCCTGCCCCACCGCCACCGACTGCTGTAGCGACTCGGCCGACAGCGCCGCGCCGGCCGGGAAGACCCGGAACAGCGGATCGCCCGCTGCCACGAAATCGCCGACCTGGGGCACGAACTCGATGATGCACTCGGCGCGCCGGGCCAGGGACACCAGCCCCGGAATGTCGAAGGCCAGCACCACACCGTCCTTGGGGCTGGCGACGACGCGCGGCGCCGCGCCTTCGGGGATGGCCTGCGGGGTGGAGACGGCTGACGGCGCGTCGGCGAACCGGCGCGGGTAGACGTGGGCGATCACTTCGCGCCCGTGCGCTGCCACCATCCAGAGCGCCCCGCTCGGCCGCAGCGTCTTGCCGACGTGGTCGATCAGATACAGGAAGACGCCCAGGTTCGCCAGGGAACTGTAGGCGGCGGTGTACGCCGTCAGCAGCGGCACGGAGTCGCCGACGCGCACCAGCGCCCCCAGCGAGAAGGTGAACGTGAACACGAACACGGTCAGGGAAGTCCGGGTGACCGAATCCTGGAACATGAGGGCGATCACGCGCGGGGTTAGCAGTGAACTGGCCAGCTGGACCGCGACCAGCAAGGCCGAGGACACGAAGACGACAAAGGTGAACGTCGAGGCTGCCATCGCCCCCAGCACTCCGCGCACCGTGTCCGGGTCGATGCCGGAGCGCCAGCCCAGCGCCGTGTCGACGCCGTGG
Source organism: Planctomycetia bacterium (assembly GCA_016795185.1). GTDB lineage: Bacteria > Planctomycetota > Planctomycetia > Gemmatales > Gemmataceae > JAGVLI01. The sequence goes on from JAEUIF010000242.1 coordinate 2,335, forward strand.
AGCAAGTGGATGACTGCCAGCGCCGCCGCCATGGCGAGCACGGGGCCGATCCAGAGGGAATTGGTGATGTAATGCCGCACCTGATGCCGTTGCAGCCAGGTCATGACAGGGCCTCGCGCGGCAGCGGAGCCGGCGGAGCGCTGGGCGCTGCCGCACCACCGGCAGGCTGCCAGGGCCAGCGGCCTTCGATCTCCACGGACAGCGACCAGCTCAGGAACGTGCGGATCAAGACCAGCAGGCCGAGCACCGAAACGTTGTTCAGCGTTGGTTCCAGAGCCACGGTGCGGACCACGTCGCCCGCCACCAGGAACTCCAGCCCCAGCAGCAACGACCGCCCCATCTGGTGCTTGTAGCGCTCAAAGGCGCCGGGTTCGTCCAGACGGAACAGGTAGCGCACCGTGCCATGCACGAGGGCCACGCGCAGCACCCCGGCGACGATCACCGCCGCGCCCAGGACTTCGATCCCCAGCGCGGCCCACTCGAAGATGGCGCGGACGACGCCGATCGCCTCATGACCTGGCATGGCGGCACCTGGGGGAACGGTCAGTATTTCTCGGGCACGAAGTTGCGGCCCTTCAGGGCAGCCTGGTCGTCGTATTCGCCCTTGCCGGAGCGCTTCGGCAGCTTGATCTTGTCGCGCGACACCTTCTTGTGCGGGATCAGGTCGAGCAGGTGGGCGATGCAGTTCAGCCGGGCGCGGCGCTTGTCGTCCGAACGGACGATGTGCCAGGGCGCTTCGGGGGTGTCGGTGGTCTCCAGCATCAGGTCGCGGGCGCGGGAATAAGCATACCAGCGGGCGTACGACTCCAGGTCCATCGGACTGAGCTTCCAGTGCCGCAACGGGTCTTCGATGCGGGCCTCGAAGCGGCGTTCCTGCTCCTCCTGCCCGACTTCCAGCCAGAACTTGATCAGGATGATCCCGGCATGAATGATATGGCTCTCGAACTTCGGGCAATTCGCGACGAACGCCTTGTACTGCTCCTTGGTGCAGAAGTCCATCACGTACTCGACGCCCGCGCGGTTGTACCAGCTGCGGTCGAAGATCACCACCTCGCCGGCCGCCGGGAAGTGCTGGATGTAGCGCTGGGCGTACAGCTGCGTCTTTTCCCGGTCGGACGGCGCGGGCAGCGCCACGACCCGAAAGACGCGCGGGCTGACCCGTTCGGTGATGGCCTTGATGGTGCCGCCCTTGCCGGCCGCGTCGCGCCCCTCGAAGACGACAATGACGCGCAGCCCCTTGTGGACCACCCAGTCCTGCAAGCGGCACAGCTCGGTCTGGAGCTTGCGCAGTTCTTTTTCGTATTCCTTGCGTTTCAATTGGGGCTGTTCTTCGTCCGCGTCGTGTTTGGCCATGTCTGGCTCCTCCTGGTTGCGAACCGTGCCGCTCAGTGCTTCGCCGATTCCAGCCACCGCGCATGGTCCGCGCGAATCAGCGCGATGGCCTCGTCGGCGGTCGCCACGCACCGCGGGATGTCCATGTCCTCGGCGTTGGCCAGTGCCGGCGTGGCGCCGGCCAGGTGGCTCCGGGCCCAGTCCACGAGACCGCCCCACATCTTGCCTACCAGGATGAGCGGCGTCTGGTGCAGGTGCTTCACCTGGAGCAGCTGCCAGACCATCATCAGTTCCAGCACCGTGCCGATGCCGCCGGGAGCGACGACGAAGGCGTCCGAGGTCAGCACGAAATGGTGCAGCCGGGTGAAGAAGGTTTTGTGCTCGAACGCCTGCTCCACGAACGGATTGACCTCCTGCTCGAAGGGCAACTCCACGCGGATGCCGACGGAGCGGTCGCGCTCCGGGGCGTTGACCGAGGCCGCGCCTTCGTTGGCGGCCTGCATCAGCCCCGGCCCGCCGCCGGTGATGATGTCGCAGCCCAGGTCCGCCAGCGCGGCGGCGACGCGCTTCACCTCCTCGTAAACGAAGCTCCCCGGCTGCGCGCGCGCCGAACCGAAGATCGTCACCCGGTAGCGCTCGCGCTTCGAGGGCCGCAACCGGGTGAGGTTGTTGACCACGTCCCACAGTTGGAAGACGGTGCCGACGAGTACCTGCTTGACGGCTTCCTCGTCCGCCAGGCTGACGGTCCCGGTGGACGGTTGGGCGTTCTCGGCGTTCATGGTGTGCATCTCCACATGCGACACGCCGCAGCGCGGCGTGTGGCCGTCAAACGTTATCGCCTTCGGTGGAGGTGCCCCGTTCCGTCGAGCCCTTGCCGCCCCACTTCCAGCCGCTGATATGGGGCTGGTCGTCGCCGTGCTGGCGGATGTGCTGCTTGTGCTCGATCAGCCGTTCGTGCAGCGCCTGCTTGAAGTAGGCGGCCCGCGCGCCGAGCTGCGGCAAGCGGTCGATCACGTCCTCGGCCAGGTGGAAACGGTCCAGGTCATTGAGCACCACCATGTCGAAGGGCGTGGTCGTCGTGCCCTCTTCCTTGTAGCCGCGCACGTGCAGGTTCTTGTGGTTGGTCCGCCGGTAGGTCAGCCGGTGAATCAGCCAGGGGTAGCCGTGGAACGCGAAGATGATCGGCCGGTCCTTGGTGAACAGGGCGTCGAAGTCGCGGTCGGACAGGCCGTGCGGATGCTCGCTGGCCGGCTGTAGCTTCATCAGGTTGACGACGTTGACCACCCGCACCTTGAGTTCGGGCAAGTGCTTACGCAGCATCTCGACCGCCGCCAGCGTTTCCAGCGTGGGCACGTCGCCGCAGCAGGCCATGACCACGTCCGGCTCGCAGCCCTGGTCGTTGCTGGCCCATTCCCAGATGCCAACGCCCTGGGTGCAGTGCTTCACCGCCTGGTCCATCGTCAGCCATTGCGGCGCGGGCTGCTTGCCCGCCACCACCACGTTGACGTAGTTGCGGCTGCGCAGACAGTGGTCCGTGACGCTCAGCAGGCAGTTGGCGTCCGGCGGCAGGTAGACGCGGATGACCTCGGCCTTCTTGTTGACGACGTGGTCGATGAAGCCGGGGTCCTGGTGGCTGAAGCCGTTGTGGTCCTGCCGCCAGACGTGCGAGCTGAGCAGGTAGTTGAACGAGGCGATCGGCCGCCGCCAGGGGATGTGCTTGCAGACCTTGTACCACTTGGCGTGCTGGTTGAACATCGAGTCGATGATGTGGATGAACGCCTCGTAGCAGCTGAAGAAGCCGTGCCGGCCGGTGAGCAGGTAGCCTTCCAGCCAGCCCTGGCACTGGTGCTCGCTGAGCACTTCCATCACCCGGCCGTCGGGGCTGAGCTTGTCGTCCTCCGGGTAGATGTCCGCCATGTAGCAGCGCTGGGTGACTTCGAGCACGTCCTGCCAGCGGTTGGAGTTGTTCTCGTCCGGGCTAAAGAGGCGGAAGTTCTTGCTCTCCAGGTTGAGCTTCATCACGTCGCGAAGGAACTTGCCCATCTCGCGAGTGGATTCGGCCATCGTCGCGCCGGGGCTGGGGACCTTCACAGCGTAGTCGCGGTAGTCCGGCAACAGCAAGTCGCGGAGCAGCAGGCCGCCGTTGGTGTGTGGGTTGTCGCTCATGCGGCGGTGGCCCTTCGGAGCCAACTCCGCCAGTTCGGCCTTCAGACGGCCAGTCGCGTCGAAGAGTTCCTCGGGCTTGTAGCTCTTCATCCACTGTTCGAGGATCTTGATGTGGTCGGGCTTGTCCATGTCGCCCATCGGCACTTGATGCGAACGCCAGTAGTCCTCGCACTTCTTGCCGTCGATCTCCGGCGGGCAGGTCCAGCCCTTGGGCGTGCGGAAGACGATCATCGGCCACTGGGGCCGCTTGACGGTCGCCTTCGGCGCGCGGGCTGCCGCCCAGATGCCCTTGATTTCCTTGGTGATGGTATCGAGCACTTCCGCCAGCTGTTGATGGACGGATGCTGGATCGCTGCCTTCGACGAAGTAGGGCTTGTAGCCCATGCCCTCGAAGAACTTTTGCAGCTCATCCTTCGGAATCCGCGCCAGGAAGCAGGGGTTGGCGATCTTGTAGCCGTTGAGGTGCAGGATGGGCAGCACGCAACCGTCGCGCGCGGGATTGAGAAACTTGTTGCCGTGCCAGCCGGTGGCCAGCGGGCCGGTCTCGGCCTCGCCGTCGCCGACGACGCAGGCGACGATCAAATCGGGATTGTCGAAGGCGGCCCCGAACGCATGGCTGAGGGCGTACCCCAGTTCGCCGCCTTCGTGGATGCTGCCGGGCGTTTCCGGCGCGACGTGGCTGGGAATGCCGCCGGGGAAACTGAACTGCTTGAACAGCCGCTGCATGCCGGCTTCGTCCTGACTGATGGCCGGGTAGACCTCGCTGTAGGTGCCTTCGAGGTACGCATGGGCCACCAGCGACGGCCCACCGTGGCCGGGGCCGATGACGTAGATGACGTTCAGGTCATCCCGCTTGATGACCCGGTTGAGATGCACGCAGAGCATGTTCAGGCCGGGCGAGGTGCCCCAGTGGCCGAGCAGGCGCGGCTTGATGTGCTCGCGCTTCAGCGGCTCCTTCAGCAGCGGATTGTCGAGCAGATAAATCTGCCCCACGGACAGATAGTTCAAGGCCCGCCAGTAGGCGTCCAGCTTGCGCAGCTCGTCGGCCGAAAGCGGAGCGGACTTTGGTTGGGTGGCGGCGCTGGCGGTGGTCATGGTCGATCCTTGATGATGGCACGATGAGGGGGGTCGCGTCTTGCCCAGGCCGTCCGCGCGGCGGCCGGCTGGGGCAGAGAGTGGGCGGGTCACATAACCCGGCTGTACTCAGTGATATTTGCCGGGCGACTTTCAGACAATTGGCGCGCTGGCCAGCCTTTACTTCATGGGGCCGCGAGGGCGTGCTCCTGCTCGAACGCGCGGCGGGTCTCGGCGCTGACGAAGTAGTACGGCGTGCCACGCCAGTCGAGCCTCTCAGCCGCCGCCACGCGCGGAAAGCGAACGTGCGAGACCGGGTCCTCGACCATGTGGTCCTTCAGATAAACTTCATTTTCCCCGAGCGCGAAGAAGGTGCGCACGAAGTCCACGATGCGGTCGTCGATCCAGCGCGCCACCGCCGTGGGGTCCACGGCGTCCAGCGGGAACTCGATTTCGGCGTGCGGCGTGAAGCGCATCAGCACGGGGATGATTTCCAGGTCGTAGCTCAGGGTCAGCTTCTGCACGTCCCGGTCGGTGAAGGCGGCGAACTTGAGCCGGACGCGCGCCAGCCGCGAATCGAACTCGAAAGTCGCTTCGCGGGTCGAAGGAATGAAGCGCGGCGTGGTCTTCACATGACCGGCGAACTTGCCCACCAGCAGTTCCAGGCGCGGCCCCCAGACCGCGCGCAGTTGCTCGAACACCCGGCCCAGCTGTTCAAGCCGTTGTTGCCGCTGCCGGTGGGCCTCGGCCTGTTCCTCCTGGAATCTCACCTGTTTCTCCGCGACAGCCTCAAATTCGGCGTCGACCCGCTGGGCGAGGGAGTTGATGTCCGACATGCTGCACTCCTCTTGGTTCTCGGCAAGGTTTCGCCACGGCCGGGGATGCCTACCCGGCCGCGTGCCGCTCGCGGGGGCCGGCCGGTACGTCCGCCTCCGGGGCGGAGCGGCCAAGTTCCAGCGCGAGTTCGGCGCGGGTTTGCAAGGTTTCGCGGTGATTACCGACCTGCCAGACTTTCCAGACCGGGTCGTGACAACGGACCTGGCCGGCGGTACACAGGCCGAAAAGTTCTTCGGTGGGGACCGGCCCCAGGGTCCGGCCCTGATGCTTGTAGTACCAGCCGACAAATTTCCATTCGGTGGTCATGATGGCGCCTGGTGGCTGAGGGCCGCGCGGCAGCGCGACCCACAAGGTTGCAAGTCCGTGGGGAACCCGGGGCACGATCAACGCGACCGTCGCTGCCATTGCAGACCGTGTGCCACCAACCTCTGAACACAGCCACAAAGCCGTGTATTTTGGAGGATAAAGTGAAATTCGCGCGCCCTGGCAGTCAGCTGCAACGCCGTGCGCTGGCGCGTCGGGCGACATCCGCACGGTCCTGAGCGGAATCGCACAGCAAAGTCACGCCCCTTGCATCACGGGGTCCGTGGAGACGCCAGGCCGCGGCCCGGTCGCCTGGAATATGATGGCGACGAACCAGCCAGTCCCGTCGCGCGAAGGTCTGGCACTCGACTTGCAAATGGTGCGACGACTCCGACCCTCGCCGTGTCACGATTTGATAGGATGGCAAGAAGCTTCGCCGCCGAACTCGAGCCGAAACGCGCGACCGAATCCAACCCGAGGGACTCTCGCCATGACTTTCGTCGTCCAGACCCTGCGCCGTTGTTTGCTGCTCGCCCTGCTCGGCCTGGTGGGTTGCTCCTCGACTTCAGCCCCGCCCCCGGAAGCCCCCAAGGCCAGCGTGCGGCATCCCGAACGGCGCGAGTTGATCGACTTCGCCGAGTTCAACGGCTGGCTGCAAGCCGACGAGACCCAGGAAGTCCGCGCCCGCGTGCGCGGGCACATCCACAAGGTCCATTTCACCAACGGGCAAATGGTCAAGAAGGGCGATCTGCTCTTTGAACTCGATCCCCGGCCGTTCCAGGCGGCGCTCGACGCGGCCAAGGGCCAGATGAGCACCGCCGAGGCGAACCTCGAATTGGCGAACAAGGAATACTCGCGGACCGCGAGCCTGGTGAAATCCGGCGCGGCCAGCCGGGAAGAGGTCGATGTCTGGACTGCCAAGAAGACCGTGCGCGCCGCTGAAAAGGTGCAGGCCCAGGCGTCCATCGAGCAGGCCAAGCTCGACCTGGAATACGCGCGGATCACCGCCGACATCGACGGCCGCATCGGCAAGGCCCAACTGACCGAAGGCAACCTCGTCAATGCCGGCGGCAGCGACCCGCTGTTGACCACCATCGTCGGCGTCGATCCCATCCGGGTGGCCTTCAACGTCGATGAACGGCTGTTGCAGCAGCGCGCCCAGGTGCTCGGCGAGGAAGGTAAAACCCTGACCTCGGTACTGGCAGCGCTCAAGGATGCGAAGACTCCCTTCACCTTCGCCCAGGACGGCGAGCGCGAGTTCAAGCACCAGGGCACGCTGGCCTTCGGCGATAACCGCATCGACCCTGGCACCGGCACCATCCAGGCCTACGGCACGGCCGACAACAAGGACGGCCGTTACCTGCCCGGCGCGCGGGTGCGGGTGCGCGTGCCGATCGGCGGCAAGGCCAACCCGGCGCTGCTCGTTCCCGAAACCGCCATCCTGGCCGACCAGGACAAACGCTACGTCCTGATCGTCGACGATCAAAACGTGGTCCGGCGGCGCAACGTGAACCTGGGCCTGCTCACCGACGACGGCATGCGCGCCATTCAGCCGGCGGACAAGCTAGCAGCAGGCGAAAAGCCCGAAAGCTGGTGGGTGCTGGTGGACAACTTGCAGCGCGCCCGGCTCAACTACCCGCTCGAGCCGCAGAAGCCGGCGGCGGCCAAGAGCGCGCCGTAAGAAAGGCCACTGGTTCGCGACGCCGCGCGGAAGCGTGGGACGTCGCC
>JAEUIF010000329.1 GCA_016795185.1 Planctomycetia bacterium
CGGTGCTGACATAAACGGTTGTGATGACCGAGGGTGGACCCCATTGATGTGGGCTGCACAGTACGATGAAATCGAGGTCCTAAGACAGCTGCTACAGCACGGTGCGGACCCGAACGCCAGGTCGGACGACGGAAGGTCGCCGCTTTCAATTGCAAGAAGGAATGAGGAGTTTAAGCAGGTTTTGAAACAGGCAGGTGCTCGCGGTGAGCCATAGAAGCGTTACTCTTGTTGGGCGACGCGGCCAAATAGTAGCACTCACCCACTGAACCAAGAATCCGTTCACTCCCAAGACGATCACCATTCGGGCAAGAAATAGTGCTATGCCTTTAGCTTTCGCTGATCAGTTTTGTCACTACGCCGCCGCCTCCTTCGACAAGCAGCTCCACCTGGCCGAGCTGGTCGGCGAGGAGGACTGGCACTTCAACATGGCCTCGGGTCTGCTGTCCTTCGGCCAGCACTTGCACTTCCAAGCCCAGGTCCTTGGCACCGAGTCCTACGAGAACAACACCTGGCTGTGGGCTTGGGCCAACGAGGGCAGCAACATCCCAGAGAAGTTGCTGGTGTCGAGCCTGGCGATGAAGGCGTTGGGCGAGGAGCAGCAGATCGCCGAGTTCACCACGCCCATGCTCCAGCTCGGCGGGATCGATGGCAACACGCTGGCCACAATTGCCGGCGGCGTGTGCCAGGCTGACGCTTACTTCCGTGCTCCGTATCAGGGCGGTGCCGCCTACTTGCTCATCCAGTGCAACGCCTACCCCAAGAACACGGAGCCGCCGCTGGCCCGGATTGCTTCGGTATTTCCACAGGCCATCGCGGCGATGGAGATACCCAACCACAAGCTCGCCCTGGCCGGCTACCTGGGGCATTACGGGTTAGCCGGCCAGGACGATGCAGGAAAGCTGGTCGTGAAGGAGGACGGCCAGGCGGTGCTTGTGGCAGCGTTCGACGAGCAGGAGCGGCTGACCAAGCTGGAGGTGACGGTCGCCGCCAAGACATAGCAGGTAATAGGTGGGTTGCATTGCAGGCCCCGGAGATCGCACGAAGCGGTCGCTGGGGCTTTGCTGTTTTCATCATTTCGGCCCGTCGTTCCACCAGCTCGGCCAACACAGCGTCCGCCAAGCTCAGCTTCCACCCTTGTCAACTTGATCTTGCCCCGAACCTTCCCTCTTGCGTAGACTCTCTGCTTCTACCGTCAACACCGATCATCGGCATCGGCTTCAGGTTGACTGCTCCCTCGCCACATTACATTGCGATGGCCCTGCTGGTTTGTGGGTCTGGCAGGCCGTCACCGCTGTATCTACCTTGGAGGGTGGTGCAGCGGCAGTTCCATTGTCTCGAAGGAGAAGTCATGAAGAAGGTCAAGGACGGGCTGCCCGCGACGGCTCAGCATGGCCCACCGCTGCATGCGGTGCCGGTCCAGATGCTCAAGGTGAGTGAGTTGGTCCTGCACGGTCAGGCCAATCGCGTGCCGCGGATGCAGAAGGAGGAACGCCAAGCGTTCATCGAGGATGTCAAGGCCCGCGGCGTGCAGGATGCCGTCGTGGTGCAGAAGCCCAACATCATTCTCGACGGCCGGCATCGCTGGGAAGCGGCCCAGGAACGCGGCGACAGCACCATCCCGGCCCGCGTCGTGGACCTGGACGAACTGGGCCAGCTCAACGTGCTCTATGGCCAGGCCCTGCTGCGTCGCAACCAGACCGATGACCAGCGGGCCGTGGTGGCGGCGTACTGGTGTGACGTGCAGGTGAAGCTGTCGAAGCAGGAGCGTGCCCAGAAGGGCGGCAAGGCCAAGCAGAGCAAGGACAGCTCAGCCAACGCTGCGGACGCCGAGCAGCAGACGCACCCGGAGAAGAACTCGGCCAACGCTGCGGACGCCAAGCAGCGGACCCAACGGGCGGACGAGAAAGCATCGAGCCTGTACGGGGTGCCGCTGCGAAAGGTGCGGACCGCCCAGCAGCTCGTGAAGGAGGGGCGTAGCCTGGCCAACCAGGTGCTGGCGGGCGAGCTGAAGCTGGGCCAGGCGAAGCGGCAGCTCAAGGGTCAGGCCGAGAGCACTGGCAAGCCCAAGCCGGGCAAGAAGGGCGGCATCACCCTGGCCTTGACGAAACCGTTTGACGCTGAGGGCCTGGCCAAGCGGCTGTTCAAGGTGCTGGGCAAGATGCAAGCCCACGAACTGGAAGACGCCTTGCGGGCGGAGCGGGTCAGTGAATAGTTCCGGCCCTGGATTGTCACCCGTGCCGGTCAACTGCTGCGGTGGTTGGCCGGCACGTTCTATTTCTGTAGCGTCATCTCTGTACTGCTTCTCTTCTCACTCGCGGAGCCAGACATGGCCAGGCAGCGGTTGTCGCCGAAAAGGCGGGTGCTCCAGGAACTTCGCAAGCTGCTGGGTCGTACCAGGAACTTCCTCGGCTGCCTGGGTATGGATGAGCGGCGAGGGCTGCGGGATAAGCTGGTGGCCGTGATCGTCCGGAAGGCCAAAGAGGGCATCGACCTTTCCCAGGCGGCCGAAGACGCGGACATCTTGGTGCAGGTCGAGCAGTGGATTGGTGAGGTCGAAGCCGCCTATCGGAAGCGACGCGAGGTCAAGCCCAGGAATCAAGAGCGGGACCGTGAGATCGTGCGGTTGCACGACGAGAAGCATTTCTCATTTGGCGAAATCCCCCGGCAGCTCCTGTTGAAGAATCCCGAGTGGTGCAAGCCTGGCGGGGGTCCTCTGAACAAAGACACGGTCTTCAAAGCCTATCACCGCCTGAAGGATCGCCAGGCGGACAAATGAACCTGTCCGTGGACATATTCATGTGTCCCCACCAGTTCCCGACCGGACGCTTGCAATCCGACAAACAGCTTGCATAATACGGTACACACCTTGCTCTCCATCCTTGGTTCAATTTCAGGTTTCAGTGTCTTGCGGTCTTGCTGTCTCCTCGTTTCCCTGCCTACTGCCTTCCTGGTTTCCCTGTCCTGAGTGTTTCCCGGTTTCAGTGTCTATCCCATCGAATAAGCCGCCTCACCAGCACGTTGCTGGTCGGGCGGCTGCTTGTGTGTTTTGAGCCGTCGCCGCGAGTGGCGGCTGGGAAACGACGGTGGCCGGCGTATGCAGCCGGCCACGGTCTGGTCTTTGAGAATTGAGGAGACATATCAATGATAGCAAATATGACGAGCGATTGCCAGAGTACGCCGTCCGTGCCGTCGATCCCAGATGCAGGCATCGAAGCTGCGAGGATCGAGGCCAGGATCGAAAGCCAACCGCAGTTTGAGGCCCGCATGCGTCGGCAGCAGGAGTTGCGAGCACTCGCCGAACAGGCCCTGGCTCACGCATTACGGCTGCCGGAGCTGTTCGTCGAAGCCCAGCAGCACGTCAAGAGCCAGCACTTCACGTCGCTGAACTGCTGGGACCTGATGGACGTGTGGAGCTGTGCCCAGAAGCTGGTCAAGCAGCAAGGGGCGAGCATCTTGACGAAGGACCGCTGGCCGGTGCTGCTGGAAGAGGAAGCACGCCGGCTCGACCTGGGCGGCAAGGACAAGGCCCTGCTCTTCGGCGACCGGCAGTTCAACGACGGTTTCTTCCGGCGGCTCATGGCCAGGCCAGCCGGTGAGTTCGATGCGGTCCACGGACGCAGGTTGCTTAGCCAGCTGATGGCTCAAGGGTCGCTGGTCGTGCCGTTCAGCCGCCTGGTGGAGGATTTGAAGAAGGACCTGGACGCCGACCCCGATGCCTTCGTGGAGCGGGCCAGCAGAATCCTTCAGGGCTATCGGGGCCACAGCATGAGCAGCAAGCCGTTGTTCATGAC
>JAEUIF010000272.1 GCA_016795185.1 Planctomycetia bacterium
CGGGCGGCAACGAGCGGCGCCGCCGACCTCCGCAGGTGCGCGGGGGCGGCCAACTCCTTCAGCCCGCTGCCTTCGGTGGTTCAAACAATCAAAGCAGCCAACCAGGAATCAAAGATAGGGGCTGGTGAGAAATGCGGGCTATCACCGGCTTTACGACTTCTTGCTGCTGACCATGCCGCTGGTGTACTCGGTGGGCCAGGCTCAAAACGAGCGCGGCCGGCTACGCTGGTTGTACACCGGTTGCGCGCTGGCGCTGGCGGCGGCGGTCTATACGCGACTCGACATGCTCAAGAGCCTGACCGACTATGCCATGCAGCCCGGCATCGTGCCCTGGCTGGTCGAGGCGCTGATGCTGCCCTACGCCACCTGGCTGATGGTCGCCGTGGTCATCGGGCTGTCGCTGGCGGAACGCTGGAAGAGCAATGAACCCGAAGTCGAGGTATTGATGGCGCGCGCCGAAATCGCGGAGCGTCCAGGCATGCGCCGGATTGCTATAACGAGGATAGTGGCCGAACCATCCCAGGCGCTCTGAGACGCAGCGCCGGACTTTCGTGGATTGCATCATGAGCACCAGCACCCCGTTCAAGGTCATCGGCACCCGACCCATCCGGCACGACGGTGTGGACAAGGTCACCGGCCGGGCAGTTTACGGCGCGGACGTATATCTGCCCGGCATGGTCCACGGCCGCTTGCTGCGCAGTCCCGTGGCGCACGCCCGCATCAAGAGCATCGATACCAGCGCTGCCGAAGCGCTGCCGGGCGTCGAGGCGGTGGCCACGTCGGCGGACCTGCCCGACCCCGGTGACCGCATCGCCGAACTGGGCGAGGGCGCGATCAACGTCCGGCATCTGAGCAGCAACTGCCTGGCGCGCGGCAAGGTGCTTTACAAGGGCCAGCCGGTGGCTGCGGTGGCGGCCGTCAGTCCGCACGTTGCGGAAGAAGCACTCAAGCTCATCAAGGTCGAATACGAAACCCTGCCCGTGGTCATCGACGTGCGCGCCGCCATGCAGGACGGTGCGCCGCTGCTGCACGACGACCTGCGCACCGAATCGCTGGGCAAGCCGGGCGACAAGCCTTCCAACATCGCCAAGCATTTTCAGTTCCAGAAGGGCGAGATCGAGCAGGGCTTCAAGGAAGCTGCCGTCACCGTGGAACGCGAGTTCCACACGGCCACCGTGCACCAGGGCTACATCGAGCCGCACAACGCCACCGCCCAGTGGAACGCCGACGGCACCGTCACCCTCTGGTGCAGCACGCAGGGTTCGTTCAGTGTCCGCGCCCAGGTCGGCGAGTTGCTCGGCATTCCCATCTCGCGTATTCGTGTCGTGCCGCAGGAAATCGGCGGCGGTTTCGGCGGCAAGATCCGCGTCTATCTCGAACCCGTCGCCGTGGTCCTGGCCCGCAAAGCCGGCCGCCCGGTCAAGGTCGTCATGAGCCGGGCCGACGTCTTCGAGGGTACCGGCCCGACGCCGGGCTCTTACATCAAGGTGAAGATGGCAGCGGACGCCTCGGGCCGCCTGACCGCCGCGCAAGCGTATATGGCCTACGAAGCCGGGGCCTTTCCGGGTTCGCCCGTAAATATGGGCGCGATGTGCGTCTTCGCCTGCTACGACATCCCGCACGTGCTGGTCGATGGCTACGACGTGGTCGTCAACAAGCCGGCGACCTCGGCCTATCGAGCACCGGGCGCGACCAACGCCGCGTTCGCCACGGAAACCGTCATCGACGAAATCTGCGAAAAGTTGAAAATCGATCCGCTGGACTTCCGCCTGAAGAACGGCGCGAAAGAAGGCACCCGCCGCGCCGACGGCCCGGTGTTCCCGCGCATCGGCATGATCGAAACCGTGGAAGTTGCCCAGAAGCACCCGCACTATAAACAGGTTCTACAAACTAACGGCCAGCACAAGCGCGGTCGCGGTGTGGCGTCAGGTTTCTGGTTCAACTGCGGTTTGAAGTCGAGCGCTACGGCCAGTGTCAACGCGGACGGTTCGGTGAGTCTCGTGGAAGGCTCGACCGACATCGGCGGTTCGCGCACCTCGATCGCAATGCAGCTGGCCGAAGCGCTGGGCATCCGCGCCGAGGATGTGCGGCCCATTGTGGCCGATACCGACTCGGTGCCCTACTGCGATGTCACGGGCGGCAGCCGGGTGACCTTCGCCACGGGTTGGGCCGCGTATGAAGCCGCCCAGGACATCAAGCGCCAGATGGTGCAGCGTGCTGCCACCATCTGGGGCGTGCCGGCGGACCAGGTCGTGTACGAGGACGGCACGATTCGCAGTACCAGCGACCCCGCCAAGAAGTTGACCTTCGCCGAACTGGCGGCGAAACTGCACGCCACCGGCGGCACCATCGTCGGCCGGGCCAGCGTCGATCCGACCGGCGTCGGCGGTGGGCTGGCCACGCACATCGTCGATGTCGAGGTCGATACCGATACGGGCAAGGTGACGATCCTGCGTTACACGGCGGTGCAGGACGTGGGCAAGGCGATTCATCCCAGCTACGTCGAAGGGCAGATTCAGGGCGGTGCGGTGCAGGGCATCGGCTGGGCGCTGAACGAGGAGTACATCTACAACGACAAGGGCGAGATGACCAACGCCAGCTTCCTCGACTACCGCATGCCGACCTGCCTCGACCTGCCGATGATCGAGCCGGTCCTGGTGGAAGTGGCCAACCCCGGCCATCCCTACGGAGTGCGCGGGGTGGGAGAAGTGCCCATCGTGCCGCCGCCCGCCGCCATCGCCAACGCGATCTACCGGGCCATCGGCGTGCGCATGCAGACGCTGCCGATGTCGCCGGGCCGCATCGTCAAGGCACTGCACAACGGGAACGGCAAATCGTAGTGCTTGGTTGGTAGTACCGCCTTCAGGCGGCGAGCGACTCGCCGCCTGAAGGCGGTACTACGAACGGTGTGAGTTGTTTGATTTTCCAGGCGAGCGGCGGGCGTCAGCCCACTGTTTTCTCGCACCAACAGCGGACTGACGCCTGCCGCTCGCCTCGAACGTTGATCACTTCGCTTTTCCCGCACATTCCTTGGCGGCGTCCTGCACCGCGCGAACGATCTTGTCGTAGCCGGTGCAGCGACAGAGGTTGCCCGCCAGATAGTGCCGAATCTGCTGTTCATTGGCCTTGGGCTTCTGCTCGATGAGCGCCTTGGCGGCGACGATGAAGCCCGGCGTGCAGATGCCGCATTGCAGGGCCGCGTTCTCCAGGAACTTCTGCTGTAGCGGGTGCAGCCCGTCCTTGGACGCCACGCCCTCGATGGTCGTCACTTCCTTGCCCTGCACCTCGACGCCCAGCACCAGGCAGGAGTTTACCAGCCGGCCTTCGAGCATGACGTTGCACGCGCCGCAGTTGCCGTTGTTGCAGCCTTCCTTGGTGCCGGTCAGCCGCAACTCGTCCCGCAGCACCTCGAGCAAGCTCTGACGCGGCTCGCACAGGAATTCGGTCTCGCGGCCGTTGATCGTGGCCGTGATGTGGACTTTCTTGCTCACGGGTCTAGTTCTCCTTGGCGCGCTCGATGGCGGTGTGCAGGACTCGTTTCGTCAGGACGCGGACGAGGTGTTTGCGGTAGTCGGCGTCGCCGCGCATGTCGCTGATCGGCTTCGCCGCCGCCTGGGCCAGCTCGGCCGCCTGGTCGATCAGGGCGTCGTTGATTTCGCCATCGACCAGGGCCGCGGCGGCTTCCGTTACCAGCAGCGGCGTGGGCGCGACGGCCGCCAGGGCGAGACGGGCGGCGGTGCAGCGCGTCTTCGCTTCATCCAGGGTGACCCAGGCCCCGACGCCGACGACGGCGATGTCCATCTCATTGCGCGGAATGAACCGTTGATAGTGTGCGCCCGTCCGCGCCGCGGGTGGCGGCATGCGGAAGGCCACCAGCAGTTCGCCCGGTTGCAGGGAGTTGCGGCCCGGCCCGACACAGAATTGCTCGACGGGCACCTCGCGGTTGCCGTTCGGGCCAATGATCTCGCAGACCGCTTGCAGGGCAATCAGCGCGGGAATCGTGTCAGCGGCGGGCGAGGCGTTGCACAGGTTGCCGCCCAGGCTGGCGCGGCTCTGAATCTGGATGCCGCCCACCAGTTCGACCGCGTCGATCAGGCCGGGATAGAACTTGCGGACGTTCTTGTGCTCGTAGATGCGATAGCACGGCACCGCCGCACCGATGCGCAGGTCAGGCGTCTTGCCCTTGGGGTTGCAGGTCAGCTCGTTGAGCTGCTTGATGTTCTTGATGTCCACGAGCACATCGCAGTCGCGGCGGCCTTCGCGGAGTTGCACCAGGATGTCGGTGCCGCCGGCCAGTACCCGGGCGCGTTCGCCGTGCTTGGCGAGCAGCGTCACGGCCTGGGCCAGCGTCTTCGGAGCGGCGTAGTCGATGGGTTTCAAGGGAGGGTACTCGCGTGTGGTCAAACGAGGCGGTCAAACAAAACCTGCAATCGTGTGCCAGTCGTCGGACAGGGTTTCGGCATCAATGGGCTGCGCGGTCAGTTCGCGGCGTCATC
>JAEUIF010000292.1 GCA_016795185.1 Planctomycetia bacterium
ACCGCGTTCTCGAACCGGAGGTCATGGATTCGGCCGAGGAAGCCCGCGATTACGACGCGATGGACCATAGCATGGTCAATCGGGTGTTCGCGGCGGACTTCCTGGCCGTCTGGCAGGGGCAGTGGCCGGTCCTCGACGTGGGGGCCGGCACCGCGCAGATTCCCATCGCTGTCTGCCAGCAAGCTCCTTCGATCCGCATCGTCGCCATTGACCTGGCCGAGCACATGCTCGCCCTCGGTCGCGCCAACGTCCGCGCCGCTGGCCTGGAAGCTCACATCTCCCTGGAGCGACAGGACGCCAAGCGACTGTCCTATGCCAACGGGGCCTTCGGCGCGGTGATCTCGAACAGTATCGTCCACCATATCCCCGAACCGAGGCGCGTCCTGGCCGAGATGGTGCGGGTACTGCGTCCCGGCGGCGTGCTGTTCGTGCGCGACCTGCTGCGGCCCGACGACGTGGCGACTTTGAATCGGCTGGTGCAGACCTACGCAGGGGACGCCAATTCACACCAGCAGAAGATGTTCGCCGAATCGCTGCACGCCGCGCTAACGCTGGCCGAGGTTCGGGCACTCGCCGCGGAGCTGGGCTTCGACCCCGCCACGGTCCAGCAAACGACGGACCGCCATTGGACCTGGTCGGCCACCTGCTAGTCGGACCGCTGTCTTGAGCTAATTCGCGCGGCGGCCATTTCCGCCGCTACCGCGCGCGTAAAATACAGTCAAGCGCAGTGAACGCCCTACCAATCCCAAACCGGGTACCTGTCAACATGGCGCGCAGCAAAAGCAAAGTCAAATCAACCGCCCCCAATCCGCTCGATGTGTTCTGGCGCGCGTTGACCTGGGACGACTTGCAAGCCTGGTGCGGCGCGCGCACGCTGGAACGGGGCCGCAGCTATCAGCGTTCCAGCCGCGTCCGCGACCTCGCGCGTATGCCATCCGGCAAGCTACTGGCCTGGGTCCGGGGCAACGAACGCTACGCGACCTGCGTCGGACCCGACGACGTGGAGGGTCAGAGTGCGCCGCTGGTCGGGCACTGTAGTTGCCCGGTGGGCTTCAATTGCAAGCACGCCGTCGCGGTCGCGGTGGAGTATCTGGAAGCGCTGAAGCAGGACCGTCCCGTACCGCTCGCCGCCACGGACGATCCGCGCTGGTCGCTGCTCGAAAGGTTGGAGGACGGCGCGGGCCTTGACATCGACGGCGCGGACGCCGCGGCGGACGCCGCGGTCGAGAATGACGACGAGGACGACGACGGCGAGGAATTCACGGAGGTCGATCTCGAATCCACACGCGCGGTTCGCCACGAGCGCCAGTCGCCCCGCAGTCCCCAACCGCGTGTGCGAAAATCAGCTCGCAACAAGGTAGACCTGCGCGGCTGGCTGGAAGGACTGCCGGCGTCCGAGTTGGTTCGGTTCCTTCTAGATTTCGCACAGCGGCATTCGGTAATCGCGGCAGATTTGAATGACCGCGCCGCGCTGGCCCAAGGCCAGACTGGCGAACTGGTCCGGGAAGCGCGCAAGGAGATCACACAGTTGACGCGGCAGCCAGCCTGGCGCAATCACTGGTCGGGCGAGGGCGAATCTCCCGACTATTCCAGACTGGAAACCCGCTTCGAGCAATTGTTGCAGGCGGGCGAGGCCGATGCGCTGCTCGATCTGGGCGAACAGCTGTTCGAGGCGGGACAGGAGCAGATCGGCGCTTCCCACGACGAGGGCGAAACCGCCGAGCAAATCAACCGCTGCCTGGATGTGGTCTTCCGGGCGGTACTCGTCTCCAGCCGGCCCGACCACGAGAAACTGCTGTACGTCATCGATTTGCTGTTGCGCTGCGACTACGACCTCGGTGCGGGGATCGATGCCGTGCTGGAAAAGGACTGGCCGCGCGCCGTCTGGTCGCGCGTGGCCGACGCCATACAAGAACGGCTTGAGGAGCAGGAGACGCCGCGCGAAGACGAGTACGGGAGTCGCTATCGGCGCAATGGATTGACGCACTGGCTGATCGACAGCCTGGAACATGCCGGGCGGACTGAGGAAATCCTCCCGCTGTGCGAACGCGAAGCCCCGTTGACCGGCAGCTACGAGCGGCTGGTGCAGCGCCTGCTGACAGCCGGGCGGACGGAAGACGCTGAGCGCTGGGCGCGCGAAGGAATCGAGAAAACGGGGATCCGCTGGCCTGGCATTGCCAAGCAGTTGCAAGATGTGCTTCGCAAACTGGCCGAGCAGCGCGGCGACTGGACTGCCGTGGCCAGCTATCATGCCGAGGAATTTTTCTACCACCCGAGCCTGCACAGCCTGGCACAGCTTCAGCAAGCCGCCAACCAGGCGGGCTGCGGTCCCGAGGTGCGTGCCGCGGCGCTGCACTTTCTGGAAACGGGTATTCGACCGCGATCTGCCCCGTCGGCTCAGAAGAGCGCCGGTAAAGGCAGCGCTGGGGGCCAGCGCGCGACGGCGAAGTCCGGCCCTCCCTGGCCGCTGCCACCCGTGTCCGCCGCGATTCCGGAGGCGAAGCGAGAGTTTCCGGCCCCACCAGCACGGCCCCACCACGAACTGCTGCTCGACCTCGCGATCCAGGAAGATCGGCCGGACGATGTGCTGCGCTGGTACGACCGGATGCGGAAGGAACGTGGCAACTTCGGCTGGGGGCTGCCCTACAGCACCAGTACCCGCATCGCCGACGCCGTGGCCGCCACGCATCCGCAGCGCGCTCTCGACATCTACCGGCAGGACATCGAGGGCCACATCGCGCAGACCACACCAAGCGCTTATGAGGCCGCGCTGCCATCCCTGCGGAAGTTGCGGGCGCTACTGAAGCAGCAGGAGCGCGCGGCGGAGTTTGCCGCCTACGTCGCGAAACTGCGCGAGGAACATCACCGCAAGCGCAAGTTGCTGGAAACCCTGGACCGCCTGGACGCCAAGCCGATCGTCGAGTCCTGAAGCGCATGCTTACCTTCCTGGAAAACTTCGGCCGTTTCAGTCACCTGGCGCTGCGTTGCTTGCTGGCGCTGCCGGGCGCGCTGCTGCATCCCGTCGAAATCGTGCGCCAGTTGAATCAGGTGCTGCTGGGCGCGCTACCGCTTGCGGCGGTGGCGGGCTTTGCCGTGGGCGGCGTCATCTGGATGCACACCAATCACCTGCTGAAGCAGTTCGGCGCGCAGGACCGCTTGCCGGAAGGGTTGGCCCTGGCGGTGATCCTGGAACTGGCGCCCACTGGAGCAGGCTTGATCGTCGCCGGCCGTTCGGGCGCGAGTCTCGGCGCGGAACTCGGTTCGATGCAGTTGACCGAACAGCTCGACGCCCTGGAAGTGCTCGGCGTCTCGACGCTGCGCCGGTTGGTCGCGCCGCGCGTGCTGGGCTGCATGCTCGCCTTGCCGATCCTCACGGTCTTCATGATCTACTTTGAACTGCTGGGCAGCTTCGTCGCGGAACTGCTGGGCGGCAGCATGGGCTGGACGCAGTATCAGAGCGCCTGCCTGCGCAGCGTGACGTTGGCCGAAGCCCTGCCCGCCACGCTGAAAACGCTGGTCTTCGGCTTCCTGATCGGCGTCACCGGCTGCTGGTTCGGCATGACGGCCGAAGGCGGCACCGAGGGCGTCGGCCAGGCGGCGACGCGCGGCGTGGTGGTGTCGCTGCTGCTGGTGCTGGCTTCCAACGTCGTGCTGGTCGCCGCGATCCAGGCGCTCTTCGGCCGCTAGTGCAGGTACAAAGGAGTTTTTACACAAGGAAGGTTTGGGTGCCATGCCCCACGGCTTTGCGTGGGCATGGTGCCCCTGCAAGCGTCCCACATGCCCACGCAAGGCCGTGGGCATGGCACCCAGATTGACTTCTGTGGGGCAACAAGTTCCTTGACTACGCACTTCATTCGCCCGACCGGGACCGCGCACTCCAAAATCACGCGATGAACTTCGCCATCGAATCCCTGAGCGCCGTCACCCTGGCTACCCACGACATGGCCCGTGCCGTCCGCTTCTACACCGCGCTGGGCTTCACGCTCTGCCACGGCGGCGAGGGCGCGTCGCTGAGCAGTTTCAAGATCGGCCCGGCCTATCTCAATGTGATTGCCCAGCCGCCGGAGCAGCGCTGGCAATGGTGGGGCCGGGTGATCTTTCACGTGACCGATGTCGATGCAGTGTACGAAAGAATCCTGGCCCTGGGCCTGCGTTCCGAAGCGCCACCCCGCGACGCTCCCTGGGGCGAGCGCTATTTTCACCTCACCGATCCGGACGGCCACGAACTGAGCTTCGCTCGGCCGCTGTAACTCCCCATCTACTCAGATGTTAGCCGAAGCGCCGTTGCGGGTTGCAATGAGAACCCTCGCTGTCGCGTCCGGGTATCGTCCTGCGCGCTAACCTGCATTCTTGCGCCGTCATGAGCGGAACTTGACAAAGAAACGCACTTGCGTCTCAATTTGCGGCTTTTCTCGATTGCCTAATCACAACTAAGACGATAAAGATAGTATAAATTCGTCATGGCGGGCATGGAAGCCTGGTGCCGTCATCGGAAGTTACAGAACCCGAAAACCTTGCGCCCACGAGTATGGCGTGCTCCGCTGTGGCGGACGGCGCGACACGGTCTTCCGCCGTGCTTTTTGGAGGCCAACCCATGCAAGCCAGGACGACACGGTCCACCTCACGGGCTCACGGCCTTCTGTCCCGTACTTCGCCCATCTGCCTCTCCGGCTGCTGTTGTCGCTGTTCCTGAGTGACTCGATCCCGCAGCAGCGTTTCCCGACGAATCGAACCGCGGTGCTGGCGCGCTCAGCCCGGCGGCCAGGCCGCGACTCGTGGAGAGGTGGCGTCCTCATGTACGAATCCCCGGAAGCATTGCAGACGCGCGTCGCGGCCTACGCCCGCGCTTACGCAGCCGACTTTCGCCGTCGCGATCAGGCGCGCTGGCTGGAAATTTACCTGCACGGTCTACTGACGGCGGCGGGCCGCAAGACGGTCGAGACGCTGATCCGCCACGCGCAGCGCCCCGACGACCTGGCTGTCGGCGATCCCGCCCAGGCATTGCAGAACTTCATCAATCAGAGCCCGTGGGACGAGCAGAAGGTGCTGCGCCGCTGCCGGCAGCATTTGGCGCGACAGCTGGGTTCGCCGACCGGCATCTACGTGATTCACGACATCGGCTTTCCGAAGCAGGGCCAGCGGTCGGTCGGCGTGCTGCGACAGTATTGCCCGGAGCTGCGGCGCAAACTGAACTGCCAGGTGGCCGTCGCGGTCAGCTACATTGGTCCCGCCGGTGTTTGCCCGCTGGGCTTGCAACTCTATTTGCCGCGGCCCTGGCTGAGCGACGCCGGTCGCTTGCGCGCCGCCGGTGCACCTCTCGAACAATGCTCCGGTTCAGCCAAGGCACAGATCGCGCTCGCCATGCTCCGGGCCATCCGGGCCGACGGGGTGCCGGGGTCGCTGGTGCTGGCAGGCGGCAACTACGGCACTTCGTCTGAGCTGCGCCGCTGGCTGGAAGAACAAGGGTTGTGCTACTTGCTCGGCGTGGGTGAGGACCAGATCGTCCTGCGCGCTGACGGCACACTGCCGGGCGGCTACTTCACCAGCACCTCGGCGGGCGCGCAGCCATCGTCCATTCGCGAACTGGCGCGGCGCTTGCCGCCCGCCGCAAGCGACGTTCCCAGCCATCCTGGTGGGTTGCGTTGCGTGGCGGGCGCAGTCTGGCCTGACCTCAAGCACGATGGCTCGCCGGTGCCCGGCAGCTGCCCGGTGCGTCTGTTCGCCCAGGACGACGGCCACGGTTACTCCGGCGGCGCGTTCGGCAAGCTCCTGGAAGACACCAGTTGCGCCGAGGCCGCCCGGCTCTGGGGGGAACGGCAGCAAGCCGACACGCTCTACGGGCGGCTCCGCCAGGAACTGGGGCTGGATCACTTCGAGGGCCGCTCCTGGCGCGGCTTTCACCACCACGCCGCCCTGGTCATCGCGGCTTATGGGTTCCTGGTGAACCCTGCACTGCCGACCGAGCGGCCAAACCGTAGTGCCGCTATTGACGGTTTCGGCGGCAAGCGCTTGGCGGTCCATTCGTCGCTGTCGCATTGAGTCGCGCCGCGACTTGCCGAAGCAGCGCGCCGCACCCGCGCCGCGTTTGCCTCGGCGGCTTTCCGAGGGTATGTTGCTTCAGGCTGCTCTTCATCGACGAGAGGCTCACCGACGGCATCGGTGAGGCTCTTTTTTGTTGCGCCCGGGATGCGGCGACGTTTTGCAATCGGCCCAATGCAAAAAAATAATCGACCAGAGTGCCGTCCGAGGTTCGGACACTCCTGTCGATGCGAGTCGGGCGACTGTGCGGTTGCAGGCTCTTCGTTCGTAGTGCCGCCTGAAGGTGGCACTACGAATTCAGATCGCGGAACCGATCTTGAGTGTACGTCCGCCTCACTTCCCACCATCGGCCTTCGCGCTGCGTTCCCGCCAGGCCCAGCGGAATAGATTGCGCGTGTCGAGATAACGACTGTCGTTCGAGGTAGCGCCCAGAACCACGATCAGCAAGTGATCGTCGCCCCGATGGCCGCTGGACACCAGGCACGAGCCAGCGGCTCCCGTGGTGCCGGTCTTCACGCCGTCGTAGCCCTCGATGCCCAGCAGCCGGTTGGTGTTGTCCCAGGTCACGGCGCGCTTGCCGCCCTGGTCATCGGTTGCTTCGCACTGGTGCCGGCGGGTTTGCACGTACTCGCGGAACCTGGCGTTCTGACGGGCGTTCCAGGTCAACGTCAGCAGGTCGCGGGCGCTGGCGTGGTTCTTGCCGTTGCCGTGCGGGTCGAAGTATTTCGTCTCGACCATCTTGAGCGACTGGGCACGGCGGTTCATCTCGGCGACGAACGCGGCTTGCGGGTCTTCATCGGCTTGACCTTCACCGCGGAACTTGCCGCCGCAGTGCTCCGCGAGGGCCACCGCCGCGTCATTGCCCGAAGGCAGCAACAGGCCGTAGAGCAGGTCGCGCACGGCGTACTTCTCGCGGACGCGCAAACCCGCAGTGCTGCCGCCGGTCTTGGACGCCCGATCGGAGATGGTCGCGATTTCATCGAGCAACTTGGCCTCACTGGCGGCCAGTTGCAGCACCAGCCAGGCGGTCATGATCTTGGTCGTGCTGGCCATCGTCAGCGGCTGGGCTTCCTCCGCGCCCCAGAGCAGCTTGCCGGTCTTGCCGTCGGCGATGGCCCAGGCTTTCGCCGACACCAGCGGCGGGCCGTCGAGTCGTTCCGCCGGCGCTTTCGCCGGCAGGGGTTTGGCTGGGGCCTGGCCCCAGACCGCGGGGACGAACGCGCAGCCGCACAGCACGGCGGCGCACAGGCAGCGACCAATCATGATGGTTCCTCGGAAAGCTCTCCAAGGCGCGCAGCGGCAAAACACTGGGTTTTTGACCCTCCGGACCAAGCGCTTTGGCTTGGCACGGAGGGTGGTCGAAAATGAAACACCGCGGATTGCGTCACGCCTTGCTCT
>JAEUIF010000299.1 GCA_016795185.1 Planctomycetia bacterium
GCGCACCGTCGAGGAATCCGTGGTCGTCCAGGGCAATGGCGCATCGCTGGCCCTGCACCCCACCGAGACTGATGAATTCAAGATCAGCTTCGTGCTCGACTACGGCGCGCCGTCGCCCATCGGCCGTCAATCGCACACCCAGATCGTTACCCCCGAGAACTTCGCGAACGACCTGGCGGCCTGTCGGACCTTCGTGCTCGAACGCGAGGCCCACGAGCTGCGCCGTCAGGGACTGGGCGAACGGCTGACCACGGCCGACTTGCTCGTGATCGGCGCGCAGGGGCCAATCGGCAACCGCTACCGCTACGCGAATGAACTGGTGCGCCACAAGGTTTTGGACGTGATCGGCGACCTATCGCTGCTCGGCCACGATCTTTGCGGCCATCTGGTGGCCTACCGCTCCGGCCACGCGCTGAATATCGAGCTGGGCCGGGCGCTGAGCCGCCAGGCCCGGCGCGGCGTGCGTCTGGCGGCCTGACCACCCTTCTGCGGGGATTTTCCATGTCGCGTTTGCGCATGGCCGTCGTCGGTGTCGGACATCTCGGCAAGGAACACGCCCGTATCCTGGCAAGCTTCCCGGACGTGGAGCTGGTTGGCGTCGTGGACGTCAACTCGGATCAGGCCCAGGCGGTCGCCCGCCAGTGGCAGACCCGGGCTTACACCGCCGCCTGGCCGCTCCTCAACCTGGTGGATGCCGCCGTCATCGCGGCGCCCACCTGCCACCACCATGCCGAGGCGCGCCCGTTTCTCGAACGCTCCATTCCTCTGTTGATCGAAAAGCCGCTGGCCGCCAGCAGCGCCGAGGCCGAGGAGTTGTCACGCCTCGCCGAGCAACACGGCGCTTTCGTCCAGGTGGGCCACATCGAGCGCTTCAATCCGGCCTTCGAGGAATTGCAGCAGCGGCCGATGCAAGCCAAGTTCGTCGAATGCGAACGGCTCGGCCGCTTCACGGGCCGGTCGCTCGACATCGGCGCGGTCCTCGATCTGATGATTCACGACATCGACCTGTTGTTGACGCTCACGCAGTCCTCGGTGACCGAGGTCCATGCCGTGGGTGCCACGGTCTTTGGCGGCCATGAAGACCTGGTCAACGCCCGGTTGGCGTTTGCCAACGGCTGCGTCGCCAACCTGACCGCCAGCCGGCTGAGCCCGAAGCCCGTCCGCCGGATGCGCGTCTGGGCACCCGAAGGCTACGCTCGGCTTGACTTCGCCCGCCGGCGCTTGTCGCTGGTGCAGCCATCGGCCGAGTTGCGCCAGGGCGCGCTCGATCCCCGCAGTTTGCCGCCGGCCTTGCGCACCAGCATACAAAACGACCTCTTCGGCACGCACCTGCAAGTCCTCGATCTGGATTGCGACCACGGCGACCAGTTGACGCGCGAGCTGCGCGATTTCGTGCAAAGCGTCCAGTCCGGCCGTGCGCCGCGCGTGACCGGCCAGGATGGCTGCAACGCCGTCGCCGTCGCGGGCCGCATTCTCGACAAGGTGCGGGGCCACCTCTGGGAAGGCAAGAGCGACGGCCCCCAAGGCCCCGCGCAGATGCCCATGCCGCTCGGCTGGCTCTTCCAGAGCGGTGAAGGCCGCGGCGCGGCAGCCTGACGACAACTCACGACTTGTGTATTGTCCAGGGAGTGATTGCCTGACCGGCGGCAGTACGTCGGGCTTTCCAGCCCGACAGGCAGCGCCGGTGAGCCGCGGTGTCGGCGAACGGGCGCAGCCCGCCCCTGGCGCGACCTGTCGGGCTGGAAAGCCCGACGTACTTCAGACAACCACTCTTTGAACAATGCACTGGGTCCGCCACACCGCCATCCGGTCGAGTGGCGGACCCAGT
>JAEUIF010000340.1 GCA_016795185.1 Planctomycetia bacterium
TTAGCACTGAGGATGGTTGCGATGATCGCCTTCACCTGCCCGAAGTGCCAGCACCAGCTCACCCGCCACGACAATGAAGCCGGCAGCAAGATTCCCTGCCCCGCGTGCGGGCAGCGCCTGCAAGTGCCGCAGCGGCGTGCCGAGAAGACCATCGCCGGCGAGCT
The DNA here is from genome assembly GCA_016795185.1 of Planctomycetia bacterium. Lineage (GTDB taxonomy): Bacteria > Planctomycetota > Planctomycetia > Gemmatales > Gemmataceae > JAGVLI01. The sequence continues at coordinate 165 of JAEUIF010000340.1, forward strand.
GCTCTTGCCCGAAGCCGCCCACCTGGTGCCAGTCAAGCCGTCCAGCGTCCTCGCCTCCAGAGATACGGATCAATCACCCGCCGTCATTCGTTGCGTCTGCCCGCAGTGCCAGGCCGTTATCAAGACCGGCGCGCGTCGCGCCGGCACTCTCGCCCACTGCCCGCGCTGCGCGACGTCGTTCGAGATTCCGGTGCCGCACACCGCCGCCTTGCTCCTCGATGGCGCAGACGCACCCGTGAGCGCCATCCAGGCACCAGCCTCGGACGTGATCGCACCACCCGATCCGCTGACGTGGGGCACCGGCCACGCCAAGGCGTTGACACAGCCGCCAGCCATCCAGGCCGGTCCCTCGCTGCTGCGACGTGTCCTGCTGATCGGCGGCCTGGCGCTGACGCTCTTGCTGGGCACCTGCGGCGGCTTTGCCTGGATGGCCTTCCGCAGCGAGCGCGAGGCCCAGATCAGCAACTTGAAGAACCAAATTGCCAGCAGCGAAGCCCAGCTCAACGCCCTGGAGATCGAGCTGAACGGTGTGCTGGCACAGCTGGATGCCTTGCAGTATGCCCACCACGCCATTCGCGCCGCCGGCATTTACGACCGTCAGGCGTTCGAGGCCGAGCAGGTAGCGAAGTGCTGCGACCAGCTGGCGGTCTACCTGCCTGCTGGCACCGAGCGCGACGACTACATCCGCATCGCCCAGGATCGCCGCACCCGCGCCCAGAACTGTCGCAACAAAGGGGCCATGCTGCGCGCCACCCGGCCCTGACGAGCCTGGGCCGTCGCGCTGTCGCCTGCCACCACTTACTTGCATGAGGAGTTCGCCATGCCCATCAGCATCGTCTGTACGTGCGGCAAGCAGTTCCGGGTCAAGGACGACTCGACCGGCAAGCGGGTGAAATGTCCTGTCTGTGGTCAGGTCCATGTCGTCCGACCGCCGGACACCGCGCCGACCACCCAAACTTCCGGTGGGCTCACGGCAGCATCGCCACCGTTCGTTGTGTCGCCTGCCACGCATCCATCGGCAGCACCGTCCCTGGACCCGACCCCGGCACGATCGTCGCGCCGCTGGTGGGTCATGGCCGCCTTCGCGGCTATGCTCATCGTCGGCATCAGCGGCGGTCTCTTCGCGGGTGTGGTGTTCTTCGCCTCGACGAAGCCCATCCAGTCGATCGTCCAGGCAACGACGCCGCAACCCGGCGTTCCGCCCGACCTGCCGCCTGTGCTACCCGAGACATCAGCGCCGTCCGTCGAAGATCCACAAGTCAAGCTCTTGCGGCCGGCCAAGGTTTACTTCGACCAAGGCATGGCCGCACATGACGACACGAAATACGATGCGGCCATCCGCGCTTTCACCGAGGCCATCCGCCTGGTCCCGGACTTCGCTGCCGCTTTCGGCTGGCGCGGCGTGTGCTACTACCGCAAGGGCGACTACCGCACCGCTCGCGCCGACTTGGACCAGGCGATCTACCTGAACCCCAAAGACGCCCTGGCCTACCGCTTCCGGGGTGAAGTGCAGCTGGCCGAGGGCTTCACCGGGGCGGCGATTTATGACTTTGACCAGGCGCTCAAACTCAAGCCGGACGACGTGCCCACGCTGTTTCAGCGCGCCCAGGCCCGGTTCACCGACAAGAACTACTACTACGCCAGCGAGGACTACACGCGCATCCTCCAGCAGGAGCCAGGCAGCGCTGCCGCTTACGCCGGCCGCGCCCGCACGTACTTCCTGTACGCCGTCGGCGTCAGCCCATTCTCCGAGATGTTCCTCACCAACTTCGACAAGGTCGTCGCCGACTGCAACGAGGCGTTGAAGCTGCAATCGACCGATTTGAACCTGGTGGAGCTGCGCTGCCAGGCCCACTACTGGAAGCACGACCTGAACGCCGCGCTGACCGACGCCGACGCCGTGCTGCAGCGCCGGCCCACCAGCAACCCGGCCCATTCGATCAAGGGTCGGGTCTATCTCGACAAGAAAGACTACAAGCAGGCTGTCGCCAGCCTCGACGAAGCGATCAAGCTCGAACCCAAGGATATGGTGAGCACGCGGGCGCGCGGCCTGGCCTATTTCCATGTGGGTGATTTCACGAAGGCCCTACCGGACCTGACGGCGGCCATAGACGCCAGCGGCGGACTGTCGATCACTACCGACGATGACGCTCTCCTGTGCCGGGGCATGATCCACCATGCCAATCGGAACTACCAGGCAGCCATTGCCGACTTCACCGTCGTCATC
>JAEUIF010000483.1 GCA_016795185.1 Planctomycetia bacterium
ACCATCCTGATGCTGCAAACCATCCTCGGCCGAACGCGCGATCCGGCCCGGCCGTGCCAGCCGGTGCTGCACATGGGCGGCGACTGTCCGCCCGCCGAACGCAAGCCCTTACTAGCGCACTTCGCCCAGCACGGCTGGCAGGTTAGCTGGAAGCCGACTGCGGCCGACGGCACGGAGGTCAGCGTTCAGCTGGTCGAGCAAGCACCGCCCGACACGCCCGACGGCCCGCGCTGGCCCTTGCCCGTCACGGTGGAGAGCTTGCGCGACGAGCAGACCCTGCGCCGCCTCGCCCGGCGCAACGAGATTCAGTTGCGCCGCAAGCTGCTGGGCGGGCTCGAACGCCTGTTCAAGCTGGCGGCCGCGCGGAAGTTCCGCAAGGGCAGCGGACTGTGGATCGCGCCGCACCTCTGGTTCATCCCCGGCCTGACCCGCGACACGCCGGAAGAAGAAGTGGACCTGGAACGCGGCACGCTGTTTTCCACGATCATCGGCGCGCCGTATCACCGCATCATGACGCGCGCGGTCCGGCATCACGCCTACGTCATGCTGCGGGCGTTGCAGGTCGATTTGATCTTCGTCGAGGATGGAGTGACCTTCAAACGCTTCTGCCGGGTGCTGCGGATGCTGTTCGAGATTTACGACATTCACGGGGGCCGGCGGCGTGCCGATGAGCTGCACTTCTCCGGCCTGCCCGGCATCCGCGTGGTCATCCACGAGTTCCAGCTCGACGAGCCGTATCGTTCCGAGAAATATCCGGAGCCGGAGTTCGAGAACCTGGCGCGGGCGCGCATCCTGCACGTCTTTCGGGATCGAGGCGGTGAGGAAGAACCGCTGGAAACGCCGCCGGACTTTTCTTTCCTGCCCGCGCCGAGCGCTGCGTTCTAATCATGGACCGACTCGTTCCACTGGGCGACCAGGCCGTCCTGGCTTACCTTGCCGATGAAGCCGGGGCGGCGCGATTCGCGACGGCCCTGCGTGCCGCCGCGCCGCCCTGGCTGGTCGATCTCGTGCAGGCCTACACTTCCGTGGCGGTCTACTACGATCAGCGCGAGGTGGATCATGTCCGCGTGGCCGCCTTTCTGGGACGAACCGACTGGCGGCAGCCGAGCGCTGTTGCCGAAGCGGTTGGCCGCCAGCATCGCATTCCGTGTTGCTACGAACTGGGGCTGGACCTGGAGCGGGTCGCGCGGCACATCGGTGGCGACCCCGACGAGGTGATTCGCCTGCACCTGGCGACGGAGTACACCGTCTACGCCATCGGCTTCTGTCCGGGCTTTCCCTATCTCGGTTATTTGCCGGAGAAACTCGCCGGAGTGCCACGGCTCGAATCGCCGCGCCTGCGCGTGGAACCGGGCAGCGTCGGTCTGACGGGCCGGCAAACGGGCATCTACACCGAGCCGCGCCCCGGCGGTTGGAACCTGGTGGCCCGGACACCGCTGGAGTTAGTTCACGTCGCGGACGGCTACTTTCCGCTGCGGACGGGCGACCGCGTGCGTTTCGAGCGGATTGATGAGGGTGAGTTTGAAAAGTTGCGGGGGCAGCGG
>JAEUIF010000534.1 GCA_016795185.1 Planctomycetia bacterium
TCGAACGGCACAGCTTTGGCCTGCTCGTGTCGCAGGTCGAGGGCGAACCGTTCATCAGTCACCTGCCCTTCCTGCTCGACCGTGCCTGGGGACCGCACGGCCGTCTGACGGGCCACCTGGCCCTGACCAATCCGCAATGGCGGCAGGCCGACGGCCAGCCCGTCCTGGCAGTCTTCACCGGGCCGCACGCCTACATTTCACCGACCTGGTACGAGGCCGAGCATACCGTGCCGACCTGGAACTACGTCGCGGTCCACGTATACGGCACCTTGTGGGTGGTCCAGGACGAGGAAGCGCTGGCGGCCATCCTGCAAGAGTTCGTGGCGTTCTATGAAGCCAATTTCCCTCGGCCCTGGCGGTTCGAGCCGTCCACGGACTTTTCCCGGAAGCTGATCCAAGCAGTGGCGGGCTTCCACATCGAGATCAGCCGCGTAGAAGGCAAGTTCAAGCTCAATCAGAACCGCCCGCCCGAACAGCGGGCGCGGGTCGTGCAACAGCTGCGGGCGCTCGCCGACGAGAACTCCCAGGCGCTGGCGGACCTGATGTCCGGCGGCAGTTGAACCGACCAGGAAGATGCACATGCTCCCGATCGCGGACATGCAGGCCGACGACTACGACGCGGTCCACGCCCTCTGGCAACAGTGCGAGGGCGTCGGCCTGTCGCCGTCGGACAGCCGGGAGGGTATTCGGGCTTTCCTGACGCGCAATCCCGGCCTGAGCCTGGTGGTCCGACACGCGGAACGCATTGTCGGCGCAGTGCTCTGCGGGCACGACGGCCGCCGGGGCTATCTCTATCACCTGGCGGTCGCGCCGGCCCATCGTGGGCAGGGCCTCGGCCGGATGCTGGTCGAAGCCTGCCTGACCCGTCTGCACGCCGCCGGCATCCTCAAGGCCACCATCGTGGTCTACACACACAACGCAGAGGGACAACGCTTCTGGCGTCGCCTCGGCTGGAAGCACCGCACCGACCTGCTCGTGATGCAGGCCGAGCCGGCCGGGCGCGCACACCCCTGATTTGGCTGTTGCTTCCCGGCCGAAAGCGGGCTTTGATAGTCGGGTGAATGGGTGCTGACAGCCGACGGTGGTGTCGCGGCGACGCCCAGGCATTCACGAGCGATGGAGAACGCGCGGATGGCCGGACAGTGGACCTTCGGCAAACGAGTGGGCGCGGGATTCGCGCTGGCAGGCTTCGTGCTGCTGATTATCGGCATCACGGGGTACTTCACGACCTACCGCCTGATCGAAAACGAAAAGCGGGTCAGCCATACCCATCAGGTGCGCCGCGACCTGGCCGACCTGCTGTCCGAGCTGAAGGACGCCGAAACCGGGCAGCGCGGCTTCATCATCACGGGCCAGGAGTCCTTCCTGGAGCCGTACCACTCCGCCCTCCAGCAGCTCAAGAACACCCTCGAACACGTGCGCGCGCTCACTGCGGACAATCCCGACCAGCAGCGCCGGCTCGACCGCCTGGTCCCCTTCATCGAGGCCAAGCTCGCCGAGTTGCAGCGGACGATCGAGCAACGCCGCAAGGAAGGCTTCGAGGCGACGGCCAAGACGGTGATGGGCGGCGAAGGCAAGCAGGCCATGGACGAGGCGCGCAAGCTCATCGGCGAACTGGATCAGCAGGAACAGACCCTGCTGGCCCAGCGCAGCGCCGAGGCGGAAGCGATGGCGGCCACCACCAAGGCCATCATCCTGTGGGGCAGCAGCGGCGGTCTGGTCCTGGTCTCGCTCACCGGCTGGTGGCTCATCGTCTCGCTGCGCCGCCAGATCGGCTCGGCGGTCCAGCACATTCGCAGCTCGTCCGCCGAGCTACAGGCCGCCGCCACGCAGATGTCCACCGGCGCCCGCGAGCAGGCGGCGGCCACCACCGAGGTCGCGACCACCATCAAGGAACTGGTGGTGACGGCCCGGCAGATCGCCGAGAGCGCCCAGCGGGTCGCGGGCATGGCCGAGGAATCCGCCCGCGGCGCGCGCTCCGGCGACCAGTCCATGCGTCAGGGGCTGGACGCGGTCGCGAACATGAAGCGCCAGGTCGATGCCATCGTGCGCCACATGGTCGAGCTGGGGCGAAAGTCGCAGCAGATCGGCGGCGTGCTGGACGTCATCAACGAGCTGGCCGAGCAAACCAACATCCTGTCGGTCAATGCGTCGATCGAGGCGGCGGGCGCGGGCGAGCACGGCCGGCGCTTCGCGGTGGTCGCGGACGAGATCCGCAAGCTGGCCGACCGCGTCGGCCGTTCGACCCAGGAGATCAAGGGCCTGATCGACGAGGTGCGCTCCGCGGTCAATACCACGGTCATGGTCACCGAAACCGGGTCCAAGGCCGTCGATGCCAGCGCGCGCCAGTTCGATGAAGTGTCCGGCGTGTTTCAGCGCATCGTCCAGCTGGTGGAAACCACCACGGAAGCGACGCGCGAGATCGAACTGAGCACCAAGCAGCAGACGACCGCGGTGAATCAGGTCAACGAATCGGTCGCCAGCGTGGCCCAGGTCAGCAAGGAATCGGAAATCAGCACGGCGCAAACCCTGCAAACCGCGACGGAACTGACCACCCTGTCCCGCAACCTCGAACGCATCGTCCAGCCGCAAGCCACCGCCTGGGCGGCGGGTAGCGGGCGCGAGCGTCAAGCAACCAGAGTACGGGGCTCGATTCCCAAGTGGTTAGCCCTTGCGCTCACCCGGCATGGGAAACGGCAGAGCGACATCCCGCGGCGCGCCTTTCAGCTTCCGTCCCGATTTTGCCATCGCATATCCCAGAATCTGATCGGGGGAGAGTTCTGATTCCGGCTTGAATGCGCCATTCGCTTCCCGAAAGAGCGAAGCGTCGCCGAACCACTGGTCAGGCCAATAAATCAGATCGTTCATGTTGGCTCCTGGAAACTGGGCTTCCAGCCAACCCAGATAGTAACCGAATTCACCCTCCGGAATCGCGACATTTGACACGGCGTCGAGCACGGCGCGGACCTCGGAGTACACCGCATCCTTGTCATAGGACGGTTCGGGGTTCAGGGCGTCGTGAACGAAGGTTTCCTGGGATACCGCTTTCCAGTAAGTTCGGAACTCGAATGGGTCGCAGCGCCGCCGCGCACGAGAATGCCATTGTTGCAAAAGCTCCTCCGCGGCCTCGCCGGCTTCAAGCTCTCGTTCGATTGCATCGCAGAGCGCCGACATTTCGTCAAGGAGCGTCTTGCTGATCGGTTGCAGTCTCAATCGCTCTGGTATGGGCATCGGTTTCGTCTCGGGTGCTAACGACCGAAATCCGGAGCGGCGGGTGCCGAGTGAGCTACACCATCCGGCGGAGAAGAATAGCGTCGGTTGCTGAAATCGACTCTCGACACCTTTCCCCGCCCCGTTTTTTTCGCCTGGTTGTTCTCAAGCCGCCTCAGCAATCCCGCAGCGATACGCTGACCGGCGGGGGTCTTTACCAGGCCTGCGCGACTCCTTTTTTCCTTCCATTGTGGCAGCGGGCGCACCTGGAGTAGAATTTTTAGGCTGAAAGCTGCATGTCAGGAGCACCCGCACATGGCCACCGTGACGCTGCGAGAAGCGCAAGCCACGCTCTCGGACCTGATCCATCGCCTGACGCCCGGCGAGGAAGTCGTGATCACCGAAAACGACCAACCCGTCGCCCGGCTGGTCCCGGCGGCGCCGTCAGCCCTGCCGCGCCGGGTGCCCCGGCTCGGCACGCTGCGGGGAACGGTGCTGTCGATGGAACGCTTCGACGACCCCATTGACGATTTCAAGGAGTACATGGAATGAGGCTGCTCCTACCGGTGAGCGACAGGTCTCGATAACGTTGGGTAACCCGCCGGTCCGGTGCAGCGCCTTGGTTCGGTGATCGACTCAGATGCTCTCGACATCGCCAGTGAACTCCGCCGGGTTCTCGAAACACTCCCGGTAATGCTCGTGGTTCTCGGCAATCGACTTGCCCATCTCCGCAGCGACCGAAAGCGTCTTATCGAATGAATCGCCTTCCTCGATCACGAAATACTCGATGAAGAACTTGAGGGTCCGGCCGAGTTGTATCTCGTATGCCTTCGGCGGCAAGGCCATCGGCCGGAATTGGATGTCGTGCCCTGCTCGGCCCCAATCCCGTACCCACCATGCCAAGAACTCGATGGCAAGCCAAGCACCAGGCGAGCGATCGAAGATCACTTCCGTTTGCAACAGCACTTCGCTCGCCCGGCCACCGTTGGTTCGCCGAATGACGGCTTGTGGCAAGTCGCCGAATTCGCCAGGCAGCGAAAGGTGTTCTGGCTTGAACTGTGCCAACCCTTTCGGTCGGCAAAAACACCCGACTACCCCCGGCAGAGCGGATACTGCATCGACCAACGATTGCACTTGAGTTGGAAGCGACAAGAGAATCTCCTCGATTAGCAGGAGCGCCACCGAACAGAGCTTTGGTTCTTGATATTCCTACTTTCTAGCTCGGCGTGCGGAAGCTCGCTTCGAGTTCTCGCACGACAGGCGGCAAGTCCCTCGCACGCCCTCGGAGTACCGAGGGACGTGCCACCCGGTCTGTAGAGATCCTGCCAAACACGGGTGCGTGGGTTCAAGGGGATTCTGGCGGCCACTGCTTTTTGGCGCGCAGTGGCAAAACATGGGGGTTTTTGCCACTCCGTGCCAAGAAGCATTTGGCGCGCAGTGGCAAAACATTGGGGTTTTGACACGCCGTCGAAGGTCACACGGCGGCGCGTTGGCCGGCGGTGCTGCAAAGCCGGGTGCGGACTCACCGCGACTGGCCCCGGACGGTGGTGGGTGGAACGTTGGCAGCGGTGACGGGGCGCGCCTGGGCCAGCTGCTGTTCGGCCACGCGGCTCAGCGCCGAACCGGGAGTAAGCTGCACGACGCGCTGCCAGTATTCGATGGCGAGGGCCGCGCGGTCCTGCCGTTGCGCCGCCTGGGCCATTTCCAGGTACAGACCTGCCAGTTGCTCGGCCAGCTGGGCGCTGGCTTGCGGCCCCTGGTGCGGATCGGCGCTGATTTGCCGAATGATGGCGCGGGCGTCCTCGGTTTGCGGCAAGTCCGGATACAGGGCGACCAGCACCCGGCAGCACTCCAGGCAGCCGGCGAAGCGGCCCTGGCGTTGGTCTTCCTGGGCCTTCGCGAGCAGACAGACCGCCAGGCGTCCGCGGTCCAGCGGGGGCGGCGCGGCAGCCGGGGGTGCGGCGTTTTCGGCCGGCCGCGAATCAGCGAGGGCGCGGCGCAGCTGCTGGCCGAACTGGGCAGCCTCGACGAAGCCGGCGTGCTTGCCGAGGATGCGCCCGTCCGGCGCGGCGAAGACCAGCGTCGGAAAGCTCCGGATGTTCAGCTGCTGGGTCAGCTGCGCTTCCCGCTCGGCATCGATCTTGAGCGGGATGAACTGTTCGTTCAACTGGCGGATGATGGCCGGTTCGCGGAACGTCGAACCGTCGAGCTTCTTGCACCAGAAGCAATTCGCCGTGCCGAAATCCATCACCAGGGGCCGGTTCGTGGTTTTGGCCTCTTGCCTGGCGGCGTGGTAGTCCTGACGCCACTGGATTTCCTCGGCCGACGCCGGCCGGGGCAGCAGCGCCAGTAACAGGGCAACGCCGAACGCCGCGCAGCGCGGACTATCGAGTCGTGGCTTCATCCTCAAATCCTTTCGGGATGCGAACGGAGCCGGTTCCGCCGCCGCTAGCGGCTGCGCAGGTTTACCGAACCGACTCTCCGTGAAATGCGAACGGGCACGCCGTCACGAAAGGATGGGGCTTCAGGTGAAGCCGGGATCGAAGTGCGGAGGTGGGCAAGACGGGACGGCCACGGCCGAAGCGGGCGAGTACCAGAGAAGGCGCGGCCACCAGGACATGCGGGGATTTCTCCTTCAACCGCGGCGGATCGTAGGAAAAATCGGCGCGGAATGCAAGCAGGACTTGCCGACGCCCCGGCGGAGTTACGCGAGCACGCCGCGAATCGCCGCGCCGCCGTGGGCGATGGGGATCGGGCGGCCGGTACGGTCCTGCACGGTCAGGTCGGGGTCGATGCCGAGCAGGTGGTAGATCGTCGCCACCACGTCGCCGGGCGAGACCGGCAAGTCCAGCGGGTAAGCCCCGATCTTGTCGCTCGCGCCGTACACCGCGCCGGCCTTCGCGCCGCCGCCGGTCAGCAGGCTGAAACCGCACTGGGGCCAGTGGTCGCGCCCGGCCTTGGCCGTCACCCGCGGCGTGCGCCCCATCTCGCCCATGACGACCACCAGGGTGCTGTCGAGCAGGCCCCGCTCCTCCAGGTCTTCCACCAGGGCGGAATAGCCCCGGTCGAGGATGGGCAGGTTCACGTCCTTGAGCATGCCGAAGTTGTTCTCGTGCGTGTCGTAGGACAGCCCCATGTTGCCGAAGATCTCGGCATGCACGCTGATGAACGGCACCCCGGCTTCCACCAGCCGCCGCGCGGCCAGCAGGCTCGACCCGTAAAGATTGCGGCCGTAGCGCTCGCGCACGCGGTCCGGCTCGCGCGTCAGGTCGAAGGCGGCGCGTGTCCGGCCGGACGACAGCAGCCCGAAGGCCCGCTGCTGGAAGCGGTCGAGCCGGCCGATCGCCTCCGACGTTTCGGCCGCCTGCAACTGGCGGTCGAACTGTTGCAACAGACCGCGCCGGTCGGCCAGCCGGGCAGCGCTCAGGTCCGGCACGGCCTCCAGGGACGACACGTGCGGGTCGCCGACGGGCGGCACCGGGTCGTAATGGGGAACCTTCGGCTGGCGGGCGAACGTCGGCTGGCAGGTCGTGAACAGCGGGTCGTACTGGCTGCCCAGGTAGCCGCCGTAAGGCCCCGGACGCCGGTACGCGCCGGTTTCGTTGATGCCCGGACAGCAGGGCATGCAGACGGCCCCCGGCAGGTCGCGCGGCCCGCGCCCCAGGTACTGGCACACCGCGCCGATGTCCGGCGGGTCGGTGTTCTTCGTGAACAACTGGCCGAAGTCGCCGCCGGTGTAGCCGGTCATCAGCGCCAGCGGGTTGTGGGCGTTGTAGCGGTGGCTGACGGTGCGAATCAAGCTGGCGCGGTTCAGCAGGCGGGCAGTGCGCGGCAGGTGTTCGGTGACGCGCAAACCGGGCACCGCCGTGGCGATGGACTGGAACTCGCCGCGAATCTCCGCCGGCGCGTCGGGCTTCGGATCGAACATGTCCAGGTGGCTCGGCCCGCCCAGCAGGTTGAAGAGAATCACCGAACGCGCGCGGCCCGTCCCCCGGTGCGGAGGCTGCTGTTCCCGGGCGCGCAACAGGCCCGGCCAGCTCAGGGAACCGCACAGCGACAGGCCGCCGACCCGCAGGGCTTCGCGTCGGCTGACGCCGTCGCACCGGCGCGCTCGGACCTTCTGGGTTTGCAGCATGGCAGGTTTCCCCGAAGCAGTGTGGCAGGTGGTTCCAGGGCGGGGGTCATCGGCCCGGGGCGCGTCCCCACAACTTGACGGTGCGGTCGGCGCTGGCGGAGGCCAGCGTCTGACCGTCGGGCGAGAAGGCGACGCGCCAGACCATGTCGGTGTGTCCGGTGAGCGTGGCCAGTTCCGCGCCGGTCGCCGCGTCCCAGAGCTTGACGGTGCGGTCGAAGCTGCCCGTGGCCAGCAGCTTGCCGTCCGGAGCAAACGCCACGGTCGCAACCTGGGCCGTGTGTCCCGTCAGGGTCCGGCGCTCCCGGCCGGTGGCCAGGTCCCAGAGTTTCGCGGTGCGGTCCCAGGACGCGGAGGCCAGCGTCCGGCCGTCCGGCGCGAAGGACAGGCAGGGCACGCAGTCGGCATGGCCGCGCAGCACCGCCCGTTCCCGGCGCTCGTCCACATCCCATAACCGGACGGTGCAGTCGTAACTGCCGGTGGCGAGCAGTCGGCCCGACGGCGCGAAGGCCGAACCGGGGTTCACCTGGTTGGCATGGCCGCGCAGCGTGGACCATTCCGCGCCGGCGACCAGGTCCCACACCTTGACGTCGTTGGTGGTGGCCGAGGCGAGCAGCTTGCCGTCCGGCGAAAAGGAGACGAAGCTGCCGCGCCCCGCCGCGGGTGGCTGAAAGCCCGGACGCGGCTTGCCGGTGGTCAAATCCCAGAGGCGCGCGGAGCGGTTGTCGCCGGCCACTGCCAGCGTCAGCCCATCCCGCGCAAAAGCCACCTGGTGCACCGCGCCGTCGGCCCCCGCCAGGTGCAAGCGTTCCTGGCCGGTCTTCAGGTCCCAGACCTTGGCGTTGCCGTCGTAACTGCCGGTGGCGAGGCGCTGACCGTCGGGCGAAAACGACAGGCTGCCAACCTCGCGCGTGTGGCCGCGCAGGGTGGCGCGCTCCACCGTGAACGCCTGCCAGGGGGGCGGGCCCGGCGCGAGCAGGGGGGCGACGGTCGCGATCGTGACCACCGAGGCGACGGTCAACGCGGCGAACTGGGCCTTGGCCCAGACCATGCCCTTGACCGCGCTTTCGGCCAGGACCGCCGTCGGCGTGGCCGCCGCGACGCCGGCGGCGGCACCGGCCGAGGCGCTGGCGGCGGTGAGCGCCGCCACGCGCACGCACGACGCGGCGGCTTCGGTCGCCAGAAAGGCGATCAGGACCGAGGCGCTGACTTCCACGCCACGCCGGCCCAGCAGCAGCCGCAGGCGGTTGATGCCCTCCGAGCAGCGCGCGACCAGCGTGGTCCGCGGGCAGCCGGCCACGCGGGCGGCGTCTTCCTGTTCGCGCCCTTCCAGGTAGCGGAGAATGACCGCCTCGCGCAGCCGTTCCGGCAGGCGGTCCAGCGCCGCGTCCAGTTGCGGGCGCAGGTCGGTCGCCACCTCGGCCACCGCCACGGCCAGCGGTGCTTGGCGGGCGGCCGTCTCCTCGTGGCGGGCACGGCGCTGGCGCGCCCGCAGCACCTTGCAGGCGGTGCGCCGCGCCACCTCGTGCAGCCAGCCGGACAGCGAGCGGCCGACCGAGTCGGGACGCCGCGCCAGCACGAGAAAGACCGCCTGCATCACGTCCTCGGCTTCGTGGAGGTTGTCCAGCACGCGCATCGCGCTGCGCAGCACCAGCCCGGCGTGTCGCCGGACGATCTCGGCGAACGCCTGGTCCGAGCGCGAGGCCCGGTAGGCCGCAAGCAATTGCTCGTCGCTGTTCATGCACTCGATCCGGCGCTCGCGCGCCTGGAGGGTGGGGCGGCCGGGCTGACGGGCGATCCGCTGCGTTCCATTATGAAGTACCCGGTCCGCCGCGGCGCGCCGAAAAAAAGTCGGGGCGGCGCGATTTTTCCGGCGACCGGTGCGGAACGGAGTGTCGCCGCCGGGAACAAGAGCATTCCCCTGACGCCGGACGGTGCTTATACTGGGAAAAGCAACCTGCCACCGACGCCCGACCGCGGATCGATGCCCTCCCCAGTGAGATGTCGAGAGAGTGGTTGCCTGAAGTACGTCGGGCTTTCCAGCCCGACACGTCGCGCTGGTGGCTGCCTGCGCCCGCTCGACGACACCGCGGATCGCCGGCGCTGCCTGTCGGGCTGGAAAGCCCGACGTACCGTGGGCGGTCAGGCCATCACTCCCTGGACCATGCACTAGAGTCTTACCTCCCGTGAGACCCGCTGCCATGAGACAACTGCTTGCCGCACACGCCCTCGGGTTCGTCCTGTTCCTCGGCGTGGACATGCGCGCGGCGCGGGCGGCCGACCGCGTCGATTTCGCGCGCGACGTGCTGCCGATCCTGTCGGAGAATTGCTTCCTCTGCCACGGGCCGGACGCCGGCACCCGCAAGGGCGACCTGCGCCTCGATACGCAAGATGGGGCCTTGCGCCAGGAGCACCCGGTCATCGTGCCGGGCAAGAGTGGCGAGAGCGAACTGATTAAGCGCATCGTGACCTCGGCCAAGGGCGAGGTGATGCCGCCGCCGAAGGCCAACAAGAAACTGACCGCCCAACAGATCGACGTGCTGCGCCGCTGGGTCGATCAGGGCGCGGCCTGGGGCAAGCACTGGGCATTCGTCCCGCCGGTGCGGCCCACGCTGCCGGCGCTCAAAAACCCCGCGGGCGTGCAGAATCCCATCGATGTCTTCATCCGCGCCCGGCTGGAACGCGAGGGCTTGCCGTCGTCGCCGGAAGCGGCGCGGGCGACCCTGGTGAGGCGCATCACGCTCGACCTGACGGGCCTGCCGCCGACTCCCGCCGAGGTCGCCGCCGCGCTGAGCGATCCCTCGCCGGACTGGTACGAACGGGTCGTCGAACGGCTGCTGGCCTCGCCGCGCTACGGCGAGCGGCTGGCCTGGGAGTGGCTGGACGCCGCCCGCTACGCCGACAGCAACGGCTACCAGGGCGACGCCGAGCGGACCATGTGGCCCTGGCGCGACTGGGTCGTGCGGGCCTTCAACGAGAACCTGCCGTTCGACCGCTTCACGGTCGTGCAGCTGGCCGGCGACCTGCTGCCTAACGCGACGCACGACCAGAAACTGGCGACGGCTTTTCTGCGCAACCACATGATTAACGGCGAGGGCGGGCGGATTCCCGAGGAGAACCGCATCGAGTACGTGATGGACATGGCCGAGACCACGGTCACGGTCTGGCTGGGGCTGACGCTGAATTGCTGCCGGTGCCACGACCACAAGTTCGATCCGCTGGCGCAAAAGGAATACTACGGGCTGTTCGCCTTCTTCAACCAGACGCCGGTGAACGGCGGCGGCGGCGACCCGCAGACCAAGCCCGTGCTGGACCTGATGACCGCCGAGGACCAGCTGGAGCTGGCCGGCCTCCAGAAGCAGATCGACGATGCCGGCAAGGCGCTCGACACGCTGGAGGAATCGCTCTTCCCGCGCGAGCCGGGCAAGCCGGTGGAGGAATCCCCGAAAGCCAAGGAGTTGCCCAAGGACGTGCGCGACGCGCTGAAGCCCGCCGCCCGCAACCGCAGCCGCAATCAACTGACGGTGCTGGAAAAGCATTTCACCGGCAAGGACGCGCTCTACTTCGAGAAGCTGCAAGCGCTGTCGCGCGTGGTCAACGCCCGTGACGGCGTCAACCGGCGCATCGTGCGCGTCATGGTCATGGAGGACCAGCCCAAGCCACGCGACACCTTCGTGCTGGACAAGGGCCTGTACAACAAGCCGACCACCAAGGTCGGCGCGGGCGTACCGGCCATCCTGCCGCCGCTGCCTGGCGATGCGGCGAAGAACCGCCTGACGCTGGCCAACTGGCTGGTGTCCGCCGACAATCCGCTGACGGCGCGGGTGATCGTCAACCGCTACTGGCAGCAGTTCTTCGGCGTCGGCCTGGTGAAGACTTCCGAGGACTTTGGCGTGCAGGGCGAACGGCCGGTGCACCCGGAACTGCTCGACTGGCTGGCCACGGAGTTCATCGCCAGCGGCTGGGACCTGAAGCACCTGCTCCGGCTGATCGCGACCAGTGCGACGTATCGCCAGTCGTCGCAGGTGCCGGCGGCCCTGCACGAACGCGACCCGGAGAACCGCCTGCTGGCGCGCGGCTCCCGTTATCGCCTGCCGTCGTGGATGCTCCGCGACCAGGCCCTGGCTGCCAGCGGCCTGCTGACGCAGACGTTCGGCGGGCCGTCGGTCAAGCCGTATCAACCCACCGGCATCTGGGAGGAAGCGACCTTCGGCGCGAAGCGCTACCAGCAGGACAAGGGCGAAGCGCTCTACCGCCGCAGCGCCTACACCTTCTGGCGGCGGATCGTCGCGCCGACCATGTTCTTCGACACGGCTTCGCGCCAGACCTGCACCGTCAAGCAGTCGCGCACCAACACGCCGCTGCACGCCCTGGTCACGCTGAACGACACGACCTATGTCGAGGCGTCGCGAGCGTTGGCCGAGCGCCTGCTGACGGCCGAGGGCACCGACGAGCAGCGCATCGACCAGGCGTTCCGATTGGTGTTGGCTCGCTCACCGGCCAGCGCCGAGCAGACCATCCTGCAAGCCGGCCTGAAGCGGCTGCGCTCGCAGTACACGGCCGACCCGGCGGCGGCGAAGAAGCTGCTCGCGGTGGGTGAATCGAAACGCAATGACAAGCTGGACGTGACCGAACACGCGGCCTTTACTGGGTTGTGCAACTTGATCCTGAATCTGGATGAGGCGCTGACGAGAGAGTAGTCGCCTTCAGAAGCGTTTCGACCAGAAGCGTGCCGGCCTGGGAGATAGCCTTGCCGGCCTACGAGCGTATGGGTTAAGGTTGATGTCGAGGAGGATTCGCGATGCAGACGATCCACATCAAGTTCCTGACGCCGGACGACCGAGTGCGCGGCTTCTACGAATTGGTTACGCGCTCCCGCGTCGGCAGCTTGCCGGGCGAGGTTTACCAGGTGCCGCTCGACGCACTTGCTGGGCTGGACCGTCAGCACATCGGCTACCGGCGCGCGACAGACGCGGAAGTGAGGGATGCCCATGATCAGATTCGAAATCCTTCTCCCTCTCTTCCATAATGACGGACGGCCCGTCGAGAAGGAGCAGTTCGTCGCCACCGATGATGAGCTGGTTCAGCGTTTTGGCGCGACCAGCACGGATTCGATTGTGGTGAGCGGCCGGTGGCTTTATCGGAGTACCGTCTACTCGGATCAATTGATTCGAGTTCGACTGGACCTGGAAGACGTGCCGGAAAACTGGCAAGCCATGCGGGAAGTCAAGGAAACGTTGAAAACGAGGTTCGAGCAGATTGACATCTGGATTACCGCGAGCCGCATCGAAATCGTCTAGCCAGATTCGTTCCGGGCGAACCGCCTTGGAACCATCGCAGCGCTGACCAGGGAGTGAGCGGATGCACCCGATCATCGAACAACAGCGGCTCATCACCCGCCGCCAGCTCTTCGGCCAGGCCGCGACCGGCGTCGGCACCGCCGCGCTGGCGGCCCTCTTTGGCCGGGAGGGATTCGCCGCGGACACTGCTAAACCGCAAGCGGTGAGTGGGTCGCAAGCGTTGCCGGGGTTGCCCCACTTCGCGCCGAAAGCGAAGCGGGTGATCTACCTGTTCCAGAACGGCGCGCCGACGCACGTCGATCTCTTCGACTACAAGCCGAAGATCCAGGAACTGCACGGCAAGCCGGTGCCCGATTCGTACATCGGCAACAAGCGGTTCAGCACCATGACCGGCGCGGCCAACGGCAAGCTGATGCTCGCGCCCGTGGAGCCGTTCGCCCAGCACGGGAAGTCCGGGGCCTGGGTCAGCAACTTCATGCCCCACACGGCGAAGATCGCGGACGACCTCTGCTTCATCAAGAGCATGCACACCGAGGCCGTCAACCATGCGCCGGCCATCACCTTCCTGCTCACGGGCTCCGAACAACCGGGCCGCCCGAGCATGGGTGCCTGGCTGACCTACGGCCTGGGCAGCATGAACGACAACCTGCCCTCGTTCGTGGTCATGACCTCGATCAGCAAGGGCACCACCTGCGGGCAAATTTTCTACGACTTCTACTGGGGTTCGGGCTTCCTGCCGTCGCGCTTCCAGGGCGTGAAGTTTCGCGGCAGCGGCGAGCCGGTGCTGTACCTCTCCAACCCGGACGGCATGAGCCGCGACGTGCGCCGCGGCCTGCTCGACGACCTGGCCCGCCTCAACGAAATCAAGCTGAAGGAGGCCGGCGACCCGGAAATCGCCACGCGCATCGCGCAGTACGAGATGGCCTACCGCATGCAGGCCAGCGTGCCCGAACTGACCGACTTCGGGAAGGAAGACCCCAAAATCCTCGATGCCTACGGTCCCAACGTCCGGCAGCAGGGCACGTTCGCCTACAACTGCCTGATGGCCCGCCGGCTGGCCGAGCGCGGCGTGCGCTTCATTCAGCTGATGCATGCCGGCTGGGACCAGCACAACAGCCTGACCACCGAACTCTACAACCAGTGCCGGGACACCGATCAGCCGTCGGCGGCGCTGGTGCAGGATTTGAAACGTCTCGGCCTGCTCGACGACACGCTGGTCATCTGGGGCGGCGAGTTCGGACGCACACCGTTCATTCAGGGCAACATCGCCGATCGGCAGCGCTGGGGCCGCGACCATCACCCGTATGCCTTCACCGTCTGGGTGGCGGGCGGCGGCGTCAAGCCGGGCCTGACCTACGGCGAATCCGACGACCTGGCCATGAACGTGGCGAAGGACCCGGTCCACGTCCACGACTTCCAGGCCACGCTGCTGCACCAGCTCGGCATCAAGCACGAGCAATTGACCTTCAAGTTCCAGGGACGCAACTTCCGCCTGACCGACGTGCATGGCAAGGTGGTCCACGACATCCTGTCCTGAGTCGCCCCGTAGGTCAGGCTTCCCAGCCTGACCGAAGCGCCGCCGATGTGCCGCATGCCGGGGGGCAGTGCGCGTCAGGCTGGAAAGCCTGACCTACCTAGCGCCTTGTCCAGGGAGTAATTGCCTGACCGCCCACAGACGGTCGGGGGTTCCACCCCGACAGGCAGCCCCTGTGCTGGGGGGTGGCGGCGCGCGGGCGCAGCCAGCCACCGGCGCGCCGGGTCGGGCTGTAAAGCCCGACGTACTTCAGGCAGCCACTCTCTGGACAATGCTCAAGCGCGGGAAAAAGCCAATTCAAGCGACTGAGCCGATTCTGCCGATAACACCGAGGCGACATACCCGGCGACTGGCCCAGGGTGGTGACCTCATGACGGAATCGGCAGCCCCGAGACGCGACTACCTGAATGCCACCGTCACGCTGGTGACGGTGATCGTGGGCGTCTGGTCGCTGTACTACTCCGGCGTGCAGGCGGAAGTCGCCCGCAAGACGCTGTCGCTGACCTGCAACGAATCCCAGGCCCGGCTGCAAGCGGACCTGGCCGGCATCCAGAAGCAACTCGCCGCCGGCACGTCGCACCTGAAGCAAGCCGACCTGCTCGGCCGGATCGCGGACTTGCAACTCAAGCTGGCCGCGGAGCAGAAGCGCTTCGCGAACGAACGCACCGACGAAGAACTCGCCCAGGTGCAGCAGGCACTCGGCGAAGTGCAGCAAGCGCTCGCGAAATTGCAGCAGGATCAGGAACAGAAGGACCGCGAGCTGGCCAGCCTGCGCACCCAAGTCGCAGAGGCGAAAAAGCCGCCGGTCGCCACGGTCAGCGCTCTGACTCCTCCGGTGTCCCGCCTGCTGACCCGCAGCCCCGAATCGCTCTTCGCCGCCCACCCGCCGCGCGTGCCGTTGCAATATCAAGTGCCGCTGACGACCAGCGAACCGGACGACAGCTGGCTCGCCTGGGCGAAAGCCAAGTTGCTCGAACTCTGGTCGCTGTGCTGCCAGCATCCGGTGCCGTCGATCTATTTCGCGCTGGCGCTGGGCTGGGCGGTGTCGCGTCTGGTGGGCGCTGGCTGACGAAATGTCCGAAGTGCGGCGGGCCTTCCAGTCCGACACGCGCGCCACCATCAAGCTGTGCCCGTTCCATCGTGCTGCACGATTCCGACGCAAGTCTCGGGCTGGAAAGCCCGACGTACGCCGCTCGCCCATACGGTTTGCTTCCCGGCGTGTCAATGCTTGCCGCGCTGCCGGGAGTCGCTCCAGCTTTCCTTGCGGGTCTTTGCAAAAAACCAGAAACAAATTGCTCCCACCCGCCCCGCGTGCTACAAAGGGATACGGGTTGCGCCTGCCTGCCCCCCACCCCAACGCAACCCGCCTGCGAACCTGCCACGATTGCCCACCTTACCCGCAGGGTATCGACATGAAACGCACCCTCCTGCTGGGCTTGCTGCTCGGCGTCAGCCTGCTGCCTGGCCGTGCCTGGGCCGAAACGCCCGTGGTCAGCGTAACGGCCGACCCGCCGACGGTCCGCCTGCAAGGCCCGAATGCGGCTTATTCCCTGCTGATTCACGGTAAAACCACCGACGGCAAGGCGGTGGACCTGACCGGCCAGGCAAAGTTCCGCACGGCACAGCCGGCTATCGCCAGCGTCAGCGAAAGTGGCCTGGTGCGCGGCACGGGCAACGGCTCGACGACGGTCGCTATCGATGTGGCCGGGAAGCAGTTGACCGTCGCCGTGCGCGTCGAAGGTTCGGACCAGCCCCGGCTGTTCAATTTCAACAACGACATCATCCCGCTGCTGGCGCGCTTCGGCTGCAATACATCCGGCTGCCACGGCAAGGCGAACGGGCAGAACGGCTTCAAGCTGTCGGTCTTCGGCTTCGATCCCGAGGCGGACTACGCCGCACTGGTCAAGGAATCGCGCGGCCGGCGCATCTTCCCCGAAGCGCCCGAATTCAGCCTGCTGCTGCGCAAGGCTTCAGGACAATTGGCCCACGGCGGCGGCACCAAGATCGCGCCCGGCTCCGCCGAGTACGAAACCATCCGTGGCTGGATCGCCGCCGGCATGCCCTACGGCTCCGCGAGCGATCCGACGGTGGCCAGCATCCGCGTGGAACCCGCCGAGCGCGTGCTCGACATGAAGGCCCCGCAGCAACTGCGGGTGATCGCCAAATACAGCGACGGCCGGGAAGCCGATGTGACCGCCCACGCCCGCTACCAGACGAACAACGAAGGCGTGGCCTCGGTCAGCGCTGCGGGGACTGTCACCGCGGGCGAAGCGCCCGGCGATGTGGCCATCATGGCCAGCTACATGAACAGCGTGGCGCTGTTCCGGGCGATGGTGCCGCGCGGCGAGTTCATCGCGAACTATCCTGCCCTGCCCGCGCACAACTTCATCGATGGCCTGGTCTTCGCCAAGCTCCAGAAGCTCAACGTGCTGCCCTCGGACCTCGCGGACGATGCGGAGTACCTGCGGCGCGTCTACCTCGACGTGATCGGCACGTTGCCCACACCCGCCGAAGCGCGCAGTTTTCTGGACGATCCACGGGCCGACAAGCGTGCCCGCCTGGTGGATGCCCTGGTGCAACGGCCGGAGTTCGCCGACTACTGGGCGCTGAAGTGGGCCGACCTGCTGCGCGTCGATCGGCAAGCCCTGGGCCACAAGCGGGCTTACGCTTACTTCCGCTGGATTCGCGAAAGCCTGGCCGCGAACAAGCCGCTCGACCAGTTCGCGCGCGAACTGCTGACCGCCGAGGGCGCGCTGGAAGACAACGGCCCGGCCAACTTCTACAAGGTCGTCAACAAGCCGGGCGAGGCGGCCAACACCTTGTCGCAGGTTTTCCTGGGCGTGCGGCTGAGCTGCGCGGAGTGCCATCATCACCCGTTCGACCGCTGGGGCCAGAGCGATTACTTCGGGATGCAGGCGTTCTTCGCGCCGCTGGCGGCGCGGGGCGCGGGCAAGTCGGAAGTCATGCTGGCCAGTGGCAACCCGGTGACGAAGATTCCGCAGACTGGCGCGACGATCCACGCCCATCCGCTGGGCATGCCGATGCCGACGGCCAACCCGCCGGGCGACCGCCGCCTGGTGCTGGCCGACTGGCTGGCCGCTCCGGAAAACCCGTACTTCGCCCGCAACCTGGCCAACCGGGCCTGGGCGCACTTTCTGGGGCGCGGCCTGGTCGAGCCGGTCGATGATGTGCGCGCCACCAACCCGCCGAGCAATCCCGAACTGCTCGATGCGCTGGCAAAATACCTCGTCGAACAGAAGTTCGACTTCCGCCAGCTGGTCCGCGTGCTGACGGCGTCGCGCGTCTATCAGCTGTCGTCGCGGCCGAACGCGACCAACGAGAAGGATGAGCAGAATTACTCGCGGGCGCTGTTCAAACGGCTGCCGGCCGAGGTGTTGCTCGACATGGTCTCGCAGACCACGGCGGTGCCCGAAAAGTTCCCCGGCGTGCCGGCGGGTTTTCGCGCCGTCCAGCTCTGGGACAGCAAGGTGCCGCACGATTTCCTCAAGATGTTCGGCCGGCCGGTGCGGGCCAGCGCCTGCGAATGCGAGCGCGTGCAGCAACCGAGCGTGGCCCAGGTGCTGCACTTCCTGAACTCGAAGGAACTGCACGCCAAGCTGGAACACGAAGGCGGCACGGTCGCCCAGCTGATGCGCCAGGAAAAGGACGACGGCAAGCTCGTCGAGGCGCTGTACCTGACCTTCTACAGCCGGCTGCCCGATGAGAAGGAACGCACTGCTGCCGTTAGCTTCTTGAAGAAAGAAGCCGACCAGCGCCGCCAAGCGGTGGAAGACCTGGCCTGGAGCATGCTGAACTCGTTGGAGTTCATCTTCAATCATTGAGCGAGAGTCGCCTGGCATGAATCGGGATGTCGAAGAGAAAACCGGGCAAATCGCTCCGGGTCGGAGCCTGCGATTGTGGACCAGGTGGCAGATGTCCTTTGTGGCAGTCCAAGCCGCCTTCCTCCTGATAGTGTGCATCATCACGATGATCGTCAATCCGGACTACCTGGGGCTGCTCGTCAGACACCCGATCGGCATCAAGATGCTGATTACCGCCCTGGGGCTGACCGTGACGAATTTCGGGCTCTTCCTGGCCATGTGTGCGGTGTTGAACAGGTATGCGCCGCCAACCACTTTCGTTCAGCTCCTGATAGGACTGCTTGGCGGTGTTTTCATGGTTCTCTTTTTATTGCCGGTCCTCTTCATTGTTCTCGTCGGTCCGGCGGCCACTTCGATCATGGAAGGGTTGTCTCACGAGGAGTAAAGACTGTGCTGCCACAAACTGCTTTCTGCGATGGCCTCGCCCGGCGCGATTTTCTCCGCGTGGGCACCGCCGGCCTATTCGGTTTGACGCTGCCGCGCCTGCTGCAAGGCTCGGCCCAGGCCGCGCCGGTGGAGAAGGACGTCTCGCTGATCTTCGTCTTTCTGCACGGTGGACTGAGCACCATCGACACCTTCGACCTGAAGCCCGATGCGCCGGCCGAGTTTCGCGGCGAGTTTCAGCCCATCGCCAGCAAGGTGCCCGGCATCCAGGTCGGCGAGCATCTGCCGAAAGTCGCCGGCCAGATGGATAAGTTCTCGCTGATCCGTTCGTTCCGTCATCACAACTCGGACCACGGGCCGGCCGACCACTACATGCTGACGGGCTACTTCCCGCTCGCGGGCTTCAACCCGAATCTGAAGCCCAACAACTTGCAGCCCGCGCACGGCTCGATCATCGCCAAAAAGCTCGGGCCGCGCGGTTCGGTGCCGCCCTACATCTGCCTGCCGAAGATGCACCCCAGCTGCGGGCCGGCGTACCTGGGCGCTGCCGCCGCGCCCTTCGTGATCGACGCCGACCCGAACGCGCCAGACTTCGCCGTGCCCGACATCGTCCCGCCGCCGACCCTCGATGCCCGCCGGCTGAACAACCGCAAGGAGATCCT
>JAEUIF010000573.1 GCA_016795185.1 Planctomycetia bacterium
GGCGGCCTTGGCCATATCCGCCAGCACGTTTTGCTTCTGCATGGCGGCTTGCAGCTTGTTCAGCCGGTCGCGCTGATCGGCGGGCAGATGCTCCTTCAGGTCGGCGGCCTGCTTCAGCATGTTGGCGACTTCTTGCCGCAGGTCCTTCTGATCGTCGGCCTGGAGGCGGACCTGGTTTTGCGCCTGCACGCGCAGCCGGGGGCTGACGAACAGCTTCTCGGTGACATTTTGCTTGTCCTGCACGGCCTGGCTGGTGCGCAGGAACAGTTCGAGCTGGGCCTGGGCGGCTTGCTCCAGCCGTTCGGCGGCCTGATCGAGGTTCTTGACGGCGTCGTAGCGCGCCAGCATCGACTTCAGGGTGGAAATGATCTCGCGGTGCCGGGCGTAGGCCGCATCGGTTTCCTGCTGCGTGCGGTCCTCATCCCCTGCGCGGGCGGCGGCTTCCAGCCGGGCGATGACCTCGGTCATCTGCTCGCGGCTCAGGCCCGCCAGTGAAGTCGCGACCTCGTTCAGCAGCTTGGTCTCGGCTTCCTTGTCGAGCTGATTGTAAACCAGCAGCCGGATCATGGTGCCCATGCGGCGGGCGGTCTTTTCCGTCTCCGCCTGCACCTGGCGCTGCTTATCGGTCTGGCTCGGCGCGGGGCGGGTGGAGTCCGCCAGGGCCAGCGAGGCCAGCCAGAACAAGCCGGCGCCGAAGGCAACGAACCGGCCGACGCCCACCCTGCTGAGTCGGTTGGTAGCAGTCATGAAAAGTCCTCTGGAGGTTGGACCACGCGGCAGCCCACTGATACCCCCCTGGGGCTGCCGGGGTATGCGCGGAGAGGATTGCCCGACAAGTGTACTGTATTTCGAGTCAAGTTATCCCTAAAAAAAGGACGACTGGGGCGTGCTTTTGTCATCAATTTTTCAGCTTCAGTCCTTCGGCGGCTTGGTGCTGAACTCGACGCCTTCCAGCGGGCGCTCGGTCTCGGGGTCGCGCAGTTCGAAGAAGAAGGCCCAGCGGCCGAAGCGGTTGTCCACTTTGACCAGGATTTCGTTCCAGCCGGCGTTCAGCGTGGCCTTCTGGATATCCTTGCCCGGCTCGGCGTCGCGGCTGACGTTAGCGTCGATCTTGAGCTTGCGGTTGATCCAGACCTTGATGCCGTCGTCGCTGCCGGTGGCCAGCACGGCCTCGCGTTCCTTGTCGCATTTCACCCAGCAGACGGCGTAGGCCAGGTTCGCTTCGTTGAACGGCCGCTCAAAGAAGCGGTCCAGTCCGATCCGGCCCGTCTCGCTTTCGCTTTCGAGGAGCTTCCAGCGGACCTTGCCGCCGATGCCGTCGTACTCCTTGTCGAGGTCGACCTTGTCCTTCTCTACCGCGAAAGCATGGTCGCGGCCCGCCTCGCCGTTATTGGCGAACGGCCCAATCAGCTGCCAGTTGCGGACGAACTGCGTGTCTTCCTCGCCCGGCGGCAAGGTGCGGACCTTGAGCCCTTCAAGGGCCTTGCCGTCCGTGGTCTGCAATTCCAGGAAAAAGGCCCAGGTGCTGGTGCGGTTGTCCACCTTGACGAGCAATTCGTTCCACTCGTCGGCCTTGAACTCCACGGGGGTCTTGTCCTCACCAGGCACGGCCTCGCGGAGCGCCTTCCGGGCCAGCACTTCCTTACGGTTGATCCAGACCTTGATGCCGTCGTCGCTGCCGGTCAGCAGCGTGCCGCGCGCGTCGTCACAGCGGAACCAGCAGACCGCGTAGGCCACGCCGGCCTTGCTGTGCGACAGGATTTTTTCCAGGTCGATCTTGTCCGTCGGGCTGCGCTGCACCTTCCAGCGGACCTTGCCCTTGACGCCGTCGTAGTCCTTGCGCAGATCGATCAATTCGTCCTCGGGCGGATACGGTGTGGTGAAGCCCTTGCCAGCAGGGTTCGGGAATGGCCCGATGATTTGCCAGCTACGCAGGAACGAATGCACGACGGGCGGGGGCTCCGGTTTGGTCGTGGGATCGTTCGGGTTCTTCGGGTTTTCTTCGGGGTTGGTCGCGGAGGCGAACACGGTGCGCTGGCGGGCCTCCAGTTGCCGGATGCGGCTTTCCTGCTGGATGACCTGATTCTGCCAGGCGAAGTACTGCTCCTTGTTGACGACCGTCTTCTGGCGGGTTTCGGAGCGGCCCGGTTCGCGGACATCGTCCGGGTTGCGGTCGTAGACCTCGATGTAGAATTCGATCTTGTCGCCGAGTTTCATCAGGCCGGCGGTCTTGAAGTCGAGCCGGCCGCCGCCATCGGTGCCAGGCGGCATGCGCAGCACATCCGGCGACGGCATGCGGTGGAACTCGACCTGCTGGCCGATGCTGCCCCGGAGTTGCGGATCGACGTCGCTGTTCACGAACGCGCCACTCTTCGGGTTGAACGGGCCGGTGGCCTCGGTGCTTTTCGCTTCCCTCAACGGCAGTGGGAACCAGTCACCGTCGTTGATGCGATAGCGCAGCACGGCGCGGCCCAGGCCATAAGGCGACGACGCGACGTAGGCCACGCGGAACGGCTGGTCCTCCAGGATCGGCACACCCTCGATCTCGTCATCCTCGGTCACATCCTTGCCAGCCACCGGCAGCCGTTCGGGCAGCAAGGCCACCAGCGGCGGTTCCTGCGGCGCGATACGGATCGTCCGGCGCGGCGGATCCAGGTTCAGGAAGCCGTGCTGATCGTGCACGACGCTGCGGTACAGGTTTTCGTCGGGGCGCAGGTCGAAGTAACCCTCGGCGGACAGACCGTCGGCAGCGAGCTTCATGTCGATCGGGCGGAGCAGCTTTTCCTCGGCGGGCTTGGCCAGCTTGGCCTTGTCCGCGTCGGCATCGCCCTCGCCCGCATCCCCGGCGGGCGCGGCGACGTGCAGCAGTTCCAGCGTAGCTTTCACGACGGGCTTCTGCGTGCCGATCACCACGCGCGCCAGCGACTTCTCCAGGCCGACCACGTCGCCGCGCGGCATGCCCAGTTCATAGGGCTGGCCATCGGGCCGCAGGCCGCTGTAGCGCGGCAACTGCACCCAGGCGTCCTGGCGAATGACCGAGGGGCGCGGCTCCATGTTGGCCCGCGCCAGTTGGCGGGTGCGGCCGTCGCGCAGCCCGGCGCGGTAGTTGAAGCTGACCGTGGTTGCTTTCACCTTGGCCTGATAGCGGGCCTCCGTGGTCGAGAGCGGCTCGATGTAGACCAGCGGATAGCTTTCGCGCGGGGCATCGTCCGGGTAGACGCTCAGCCAGCCGTCCACGCCCCGCTTGAGGTCCACCCCCGAGCGCTTCTTGACGCGGAAGTTCAGCACTACTTCCTCGCCGCTGGGGTAATAGGCGGTGGCATTGTCGCTTTTCAGTTCGACGGAGCGCGGAATCTCGCGGTCGGCCAGAAACTGCCGGGCCAGCAGGATGGCAGCCGTCTCGCGCGCGAACAGGAAAATACCGCCGGCCAGCAGCACCACGACCAGACCGAGTTGCAAGGCCCAGTTCAAGCGGCGGTGGTCGGCGAGGCTCGCGAAGTTCAAGCCGGCGATCTGCCCTTCGGTTTCCTTGGTCAGCTGCCCGATCAGCACGGGCGACATGCCCTGGGTCTTCGCGTCGGGCCGGTTCAGTTGCAGCGTGGAGATCAGGCGATGGCCCAGCGACGGTACCTGCTCCTCGACGTACAGCGCCAGTTCGTCGTCGCGTTTCGAGCGGATAAACGTCACGGCGACGAGGTACACCGCCAGCACTGCCCAGAGGAACACCTGGCCGTACAGCATCATCTGACGCAGCTGGAACGGTGTGTCCTGGTAGCGGTCGATGATCCAGTCGGCGAGGCAGCAGGCGATGAGCACGCCGACCACGATGGCCAGGCGGCGCGACAGCCCCCAGGCGAAACGCAGCCAACGTTCGCGCGAGCGCAGTCCGGAGAGCTTCTGGTGGATGATCGGTGGCACCATGATGTTCGCATCCGTCCTGTGTCGTCACTGCTAAACCGCAAGCGACGTTTTCATCCGCTGGCGGCTGCGCGAGGTTCGAGTTCAGCTCAGGTTCGACAACTTGCGCACCACCCATTCGCTGGTGATGAAGGCCACGAACAGCAGCATGGCCAGCGGTCCCCAGAGCAGCACTTCCTGCCGCTGGGTGAAGGGCGCCTTGCGGCTTTCCATCTCCGTCGCCAGGCGAGGCAGGTCTTCCTCGCGGTAGAACTTGCCGCCGCTGGTCCGGGCCGCCTCGCGCAGTGGCTCTTCGGCCAGGCCCACTAGCTCTTGCTCATGGCGCGGCGGCAGGCTGACGCGGTAGGGCAGCGTCGTCGGTTCCTGGCCGCCGAGCTTCAGTTCGTAGCGGCCCGGCGTGTCGTGGGCCAGCAGGGCGCGATACTCGCCGGGCTGACCAGGGACGGCTTCCATGACCACCTGTCGATTCTTCTCCGCGCCAGGCTTCGCGTCGAGGTATTCCAACTCGGCGATGATCCGTTCGTCCTTGAGCGGCCGGAACTCATTGTCGAACAGCCGGGCGTGGACGTAGCCGGGGCGGCCCAGGATGGCTTCCGATTGCTCCAGCGCGACCTGGGCTTTTTTCGAGCTGCCCAGCAGGTGCGGCAGTCCCAGCTGATAGACCACCTGGCCCCAGAAGCGCGCATAGAGGCGGTCCTGCGTATTCGCTCGCCAGCGCCAGCTTTCCTCGCCGCCGATGTACAGCACCTGGCCGCGGCCATAATACTGCGTGGCGATCAAGGGCATGGGCTGCTCGCCCAGCTTGGCTTGCGAATGCACCACCAACGGCACCGCGCCGGGACGCAGCTTCGTCACTGGGAAGTACCAGTGCCACCCCGGCAGGGTTTTCCAGGTCTTGAGATTATCTTCCGGCGTGTCGGCCAGGGCCAGCATGTCCGAGCGCTCGCCAGCGCTGGTCAGCACCGGCTGGAATTGCTGCGGCCGGGCGTCCGGGTCGATGGCCGACTTGGACGGCAGAAACTCGATGGGCAGCACCTCGGCCAGCGGCGTGTTGACGTAGCCCGCCGGCGCGTGGTTGCGGCCGGCGATCATCACCAACCCGCCGCCTTCCTTCACAAAATCCTGAATGGCGTTCAGGCGCTCGGTGTCGAGGTAGCTCGCCGGCACGTCGCCCAGGATAATCAGGTCATAGGTGAAGAGCTTGTCGCGCGGTGGGAAGGCGCTGAGGAACGGCGGTCCGGCCTGCATCAATTTCGGGTCGCCAGAAATCAGCACGAAGCTGGCTTCGACGCGCCGGTCGCGCATCAGCGCCGGCTGGAGGAACTTGAACTCCCAGCGCGGCGTATTCTCGACCACCAGCACCTTGACCTTGCGGTCGATGACCTGCAACGGTTTCTTGAACTCGTCCTTGTAATCGGCGTTGCCCTTCAGCTCGATGGTCGCGGTCAGGTCGGTCTTCTCGTCGCGTTCGGTGCCGCGTTTCTGCGGAGTGAAGCCAAGCACCTCGCGGAAATCCTCGCCTTCCTTGACTGGCACTTCCTTCTGCGCCACGATGCGGTCGCCCATCTTCAGGGTGATAACCGCAGTGCCCTGGCGGATGCCCCGGCTGCGCCAGCGGAGCGGCACCGAGACGCTGTCCTCGTAAAAGATGGTGTCGGGCAGCAGCACGTCCTTGAATTGCAGGCTGCCGCCCTCGGACGAACCGACGCCGTAGATGTAGAGCGGCACCTTGAGACGGGCGCATTCGATGGTGACTTCGTCCAGCGGCAGCTTGCTGGCGTTGTCGCGGCCGTCGCTGATGATGACGATCGCGCCGGGCAGGTCGCCGTCCTTGGCCAGCAGGATTTCGTTGACGGCGTCGGCCAGCCCGGTCTGCGATTCGCCCGCCGTCAAGGCGTCGAGCAGGTTCTTGCCGGCCTGGTCCGGGGTGTCGTCGGCGACGCGGCGCAGTTGCTGGCCGAAGGTGTAGAGCCGGGTCGGGCCGTGCTTCTTCAGGCCGCCGAGCAGGTTCAGCTGCGGGTTTTGCAGCACGGCACGCACCAGTTCGGCCCGTTCAGGCCGGGCCGGGAATTCCGCCGCCTTGACCTTGCCCGCCTTGAAGTCATCGAAGCTGGTGTTAAAGGGAACAGCCCCCTTGGCGAGCGCGACGCGGAAGCGATCGACCTCCGAAACCCGTCGGTCCTGCACCTTCAGGCTCTGCGAGTTGTCCAGCAGCAACACGACGCCCTGGGGCCGCTCCCCGCGATACTCGGCGACCAGGACCGGCCGGAGCAACAACAGCAGCACGAAGGCGATCACGAAGGTACGCAAGCCAATCAGCAACCCGCGGCGCACACCGCTCAACGGGGCTTGTTCCCGCAAATAAAAGTAAGCGGTCCCGGCCACCGCCAGCGCCAGCACCAGCAGCGCGACCCAGAGCGGAAACATACCGCGCAGGCTCAGGTCCGCCGCTTGCAGCGTGCTGTCCGGGGGCGCGTCGACCGAGAGCAGCTTGGGAATCAGGTTCATGAGGTTCCCTATCGTTTAGCCGCGAGCCGGAGGCGAGCGCTGCGTTTTCGCTTGCTAAACCGCAAGCGGTTTCGCGGGCGGTTGTTACCAGGCTCTACCGCAGATCCAAGCTAACACGGTTTCGATCAGGACGAAGGCCAGCACCGCGGCCAGCAGCCACATGGTCCATTCGCTTTTCAAGCGTTCGCCGCCCGCGAAGGCGCTCGGATCGTCGCCGGCCGTCAGGTGGATCACCGGGAAGCCCAGCTTGCGGTCCAGCTCCGCGTTCGTCAGCGATTCGAGGTTCTGGGTTTCCTTCACGTCGCAGGTGACGGCGAACGGGACGCCCGTCGCCGACTTGTCCTTGGCGGTATCGGGCGTTTCGTCCGCCGGCACCACGCGGTAGATGCCTGCGTGCGCCGTGTCGTTGACGCTGACGACCGCCCGCCCCTTCTCCGTGGTGGGCAGACCAAGGCGCACGCGCCGACCATCGGGTTGTAGTACGGCGAAGGCCCGGCCGGCATCTTTTTCCTCGGGCTGCCAGCGCAGCGGTTCGCCCGACGGCCCATTGTGATTCTGCGTCTGGCCATGCAGTAGGTGATTCAGGGCCATATCCATCACGGGCAGATACGTCTGGCTCACGGGCCAGTCGGTCCAGCCGATGTCGCCGGTTTCGTTCCAGGCGGGATGGCCCGCCGTGGTGAACAGCAGCACTTCGCCCTGGCCGACCTTGCGACTGACGAGCGCCGGCTTGCCGTTGCTGTAACGCAACAGCACCTGCGGGCCAGCGTCGCTATCCTTGGTTTCCTTCGCGTCCTTGGCCGGCGTCGCTTCGACGACCCCCAGTGCTTTCTTGACCACCACGCGGTTGAGGCTGCGATAGTCCTCGTTCTCGCGCATCTCGGCGAAGAACGGCGACTCGACGCTCTGCCGGTTCAGATGCAGCGGCTTGTCGGCCGGGATGGTCAACAGATCGGCCAGCGGCAACGGCAGGAGCTTGTAGCGGTCGTGGAGAATGCGGTTGTAGGTCTTCGGGTTGACGTTGTCGCCCGCGAAGACGATCAGGCCGTGTCCGCGCTTGACGAACTCCGAAAGATGGCGGACGAAATCGCCGGGTACGCTGTCCGCGCGGCGTTCCACGCCGGTTTCGAGCGAGACGTCGGCCAGCACCACGATGTCCTGATTGGCCAGCTGCGCCGCGGCGGCCTGGCCGGCGGGCAGCGCCCGGGGATAAACGTGGTAGTTGCCAATGGGCGCCAGCGTGTGCATCAGGAAGAAGCTGGCCCCGCGCTCGGGCTTCTGCTCGTTGGGCGAACCGTCCACCACGAGGACGCGCACCTGGTCGCGAACGAACAGCACCTGGTCGAAGCGGTTGTCGGCGTCGAGTTCGTCGGCCTCCACTTGAGCACTGAGGATGCGCAGCCCGGCGCGGTCGAGCTTGACCGACATCGGAATGGGCCGCGTCTCGCCGCCGGCCAGTTCGATGACTGGCTGCGTTTCCTTCTCCTTGGCGTTGCCATCCACGGTGAGAGTGACGCGCAGGTTGCGCAGCGGTTCCGCGCCGCTGTTGCGCAGCAGCACGGCGAACCCGGCCCGCGAGCCCGTGTGCGGGATGCCCGACTGCGGCACGATGCCCACCACGGCGACGTTGCGCGGCGTGCGGGTGCCGGCCCGCACCAGGTAGACCGTGGCCGTCTTGCTGAGCTTTTCCAACTCGTCCTTCAGTTCGACGCCGTGCTGCTCCCAGGCCAGTTTCTGGTTGTCGCTGAAGACGTACAGTTCCTTGTTCGGCGAATGGCCGCGCGCCAGCACGCCGGCCGATTCCTTGATGCCGGGCAGCAGGTCGCTCGCCTGGTGGCTGACCTGCAAGCCGTCAATGACTTGCCGGCCCTGGTCGAGGTTTGACGGCGAGCGCGGCCCGAGCAGCGCTGCACGATCCGAGCAGACGATGACTTGAACCGTGGAGTGCGCTGGCAGGTTGTCCACGATGGTTAGCGCGGCGGCACGCACCTGTTCCAGCCGGGTCTTCGCGCCCTCGCGGGCGTCCATGCTCGCGGAGGTATCGACGACGAAGACGGCATCCACCGCATCGCCGCGCGCCGAACCCCGGCTGACGCTGGTCGAGGGCCGGGCTAGCGCCAGGGCCAGGAGCACCAGCACCATGATCCGACAGAGCAGCAGCAGCAGTTCCTGGAAGCGCAGCCGTCGGCTGGTCTGCTCGATGCTCGTGAGCAGGAACTCCATCGCGGCCCAGGGCAGCTTCCGATAGCGACTGCGATAAAAAAAGTGCAGCGCGATCGGAATGCCCGCGGCCAGCGCGCCCCAGAGCATGTATGGCGTCAAGAAGGACATTGTTTCGTCCGTGGTCAGTTGTCAGTCGTCGGTTGTCGGTGGCCCGTCGCGTTCATGCAACCAACCACCGACAACTGACGATTGACAATTAGAGTTTTGTCCGCAGCCGCCGGGCCAGGTAAGCGCTGAGCGATTCGGCCAGCGGCTTGCCGGTGTCCATCAGGTAGTAATCGCAGCGGTTCGCCTCGCAGCCGGTTTGCAGCTTTTCGAGGTACGCCTTGACCGCCCGCTGATACGCCGGACGAATCAGGTGCGGGCGGGTCAACACTTCTTGCTTCTCTTCCAACCCCTCGAAGCGGATCATCCCGGTGAGCGGGAACTCGACTTCGTCGGGGTGCAGAATATGGAACAGCGTGACGTCGTGGCCCTCGAAACGCAGGTGCTGCAAGCCGCCGAGCAGGCTGTCCACATCGTCGAAGCAGTCCGAGATCAGGAAGACCACGCCGCGCCGCCGCACCTGCTGGGCCAGTTGATGCAGCAGCGGCCCGATGGAGGTCTTCTCGTTGGGCTGCGTGTCCTGGAGGGCGTTCATGATCGTGATGATGTGCCCGGCCTGACTGCTCGCGGGCAGCCGGGTCCGCCAGCCGGAGTCGAAGACGGCCAGGCTGGCGCTGTCGCGCTGGTGGATGACCAGGTAAGCGAGCGTGGCGGTCAGCAATTTGGCGTACTCGAGCTTGTTGCTCGCGCCTTCGCCGTAGAGCATTGACTTGCTGGCGTCGAGCAAGAAGTGCCCGGCGAAGTTCGTCTCCTGCTCGTACTGCTTGATGGTGTAGCGCTCGGAGCGCCCGTAGCTTTTCCAGTCGATGTGCCGGGGATCGTCGCCCGGCACGTATTCGCGATGCTGCACGAATTCGACGGAAAAGCCCCGGAACGGGCTGCGGTGGTCGCCGACGCGCAGCCCTTCGACGATGGTCCGAGCCTTGAGGCCCAGCGCCTGCGCCTTGGCGACTGCATCGGGATGAAGATACGCGGTAGTCATGGTGGGGTCCGTTTAGCCGCGAGCCGAAGGCATGCGCACTACGCCGCCGCCTGGTTCTTGGGCACCGCCGCGATGAGCTTGTCGATCACCTTGTCGCTGGTGATGCCTTCGCTCTGCGCGGTGAAGTTCGGGATCAAGCGATGCCGCAGGATCGGCTTGGCCACCGCCGCCACGTCGTCGGCCCCGACATGCACCCGGCCGTTGAGCAGCGCATGGGCCTTGGCTGCGAGGATCAGGTTCATGCTGGCGCGCGGGCCGGCACCCCAGGTCAGCCACTTGTTGACGAAATCGACGGCTTCCGGCGTGCCGGGCCGCGTCATGCGCGTCAACCGCTTGGCGTAGTTGAACACGTGATCCGAAACCGGCACCCGGCGGACGACGTGCTGCAACTGGATGATGTCGTCGCCGTGCATCACCTTGGACGCCGCTACCTGAAGGTCCGAGGTGCCCTGGCGCATGATCTGCTCTTCTTCCTTGTCGGTCGGGTATTCGACCTGGATCAGGAAGAGGAAGCGGTCGAGTTGGGCTTCGGGCAGCGGATAGGTGCCTTCCTGCTCGATCGGGTTCTGCGTGGCCAGCACGAAGAAGGGGTTCTTCATCGAATAGTCGGTGCCGCCGATGGAGACCTTGCGTTCCTGCATGGCTTCGAGAAGGGCGGCCTGCGTCTTGGGTGGCGTGCGGTTGATCTCGTCCGCCAGTACGATGTTGGCGAAGATCGGCCCCTGCATGAACTTGAACATGCGCTGCCGGGTCGCCTGGTCGTCCTGGATGACTTCCGTGCCCGTAATGTCGGAAGGCATCAGGTCGGGCGTGAACTGAATGCGCTTGAAGGACATGTCGAGGCACTGCGACAGCGTGCTGACCATCAGGGTCTTGGCCAGGCCGGGCACGCCCATCAGCAGCGCATGGCCGCGACAGAAGATGGCCATCAGCAACTGGTCCAGCACGGCTTCCTGGCCAACGATGACCTTGCCCATTTCGGCGCGCAGCTTCTGGTGCGCGCCCTTCAACTGCTCGACGGCCTTCATATCGGCTTCTTGCAGGGCCGGGGCCTGGACCGTTTTACTCATGAGGGACACCTCGGTTGGCGGATCGTGGTTGGTTCCTGGCGTATCTGCCTTCAGGTAGGTACTGCCCGCAATCGGGCGGATGCATGCAGAAAAATCGCATCGGGGCGAAAAAAGCACTGCGGCGGGGACGGATTGATATTTCCGTATGTATCACAGTATTTGATATATCCGGATTTGTCAATCAAATAATCGCAAATCAAGGCACGGCGTTCCCGTGCAAGGGGACTGGCCGGAACTACAAACCTAACAGCCACGCGGAAGTTCCGGCGGGTGGGGAGAGGTCGGCCGGAGATCGTGCGTTCGTTCCTGCGGTGCGAGGCGGCCTCGTCGCCGCCGGTCTGACAGACAGCCCAGCGGTTGCGCCGGGCTGACCGGGGGAGGGACAGACCTTATTCTTGTAGCCGGGGCGGCGTGCGGCTGCAAGGGGCCGGGATAATTTCCTCGATTACATGTGCATGCCCGGTAAGGCCCAGGCCAGCACGGATAATTCGGCTGAAATTGCCGCGCCGTCGCGCACGCCCTCATTCCTTACCCGTCGGCGCGAAATTGTTTCGGCGATTCCTGGTCGCTTTTGCCGCGGCCGGGGTACAATCGTGCGGAGAACGCGAAAACCCAGGCAGGCGCTGGAGGTGGCCCATGAGCCGGAACTTGCTCCTCGGCATCGGACTGGTGGTGTGCGCTGTGCCGTTGCGCGCCGCGGAACCCGCCGACGAGCTGCGGCCGGCGCTGGCGCGCGCCCTGCCGTTGCTGGCAAAAGGAGCCGCGGGACACATCGAGCAGAAGACCTGCTTCGCGTGCCACAATCAGGCGCTGCCGTTACTGGCCCTGACCGCGGCCCGGCCGCTGGGTTTCGAGTTCAAGGACGAAGACCTGCACAAGCAGCTGAAGTTCATCGACGACTTCCTGGGCAAGAACCGCGAGAACTTCCTGAAGGGCAAAGGCACCGGCGGCCAGGGCGACACGGCCGGCTACGCACTGTTCGCCCTCGACGTGGGCGGCTGGAAGCCGAACGACAACACAGCGGCGGTAACCGAGTACCTGCTGCTACACCAGAAAGACCTCGAGCACTGGCGCGTCACGTCGAACCGACCGCCGTCCGAGGCCAGCCATTTCACGACCAACTACCTGGCCATCCGGGGCCTGCGCAAGTACGGCACGCCGGAACAGCAGGAGCGCATCGAGAATCGCATCGCCCAGGTGCGCGCCTGGCTGGTCAAGACGCCGGCCAAGGACACCGAGGACCGCGTCTTCCGCCTCGGGGCATTGCATGCCGCTGGCGCCGAGCGCAAGGAGATCGAGCAGGCCGTGGAGGAATTGCGGCAAAAGCAGCGGGCCGACGGCGGCTGGAGCCAGCTAGAGACTCTGGACTCCGACGCCTACGCCACGGGCAGCGCGCTGGTCGTATTGCACCAGGCTGGCGGACTGGCGGTCACGGATGCCGCCTATCAGAAGGGAACCAAGTTCCTGCTGCAAACGCAGAAGGAAGACGGCTCCTGGCAAGTGAAGACGCGCAGCCGGCCGTTCCAGACCTACTACGAGTCGGGCTTCCCGCACGGCAAGGACCAGTTCATTTCGAGCGCCGCCAGCGGCTGGGCGGCCACGGCGCTGACGCTGGCCTGCCCGCCGAAGTGAGCAGGTAGCACCCCGGGCCTTGGTGTCCGAAGTACGTCGGGCTTTCCAGCCCGACATGACGCAGCAGCGACGGTTTGCGCCCGCTCCACCATACCGCCAGTTCTTGGCGCTTCAAGTCGGGCTGGAAAGCCCGACGTACTTTCGCGGGCTACTGCGGTCAGCACTTCGCCCCGATCCGATCCAGCACCAAACCTGCTACAATGGCGGCGTTCCAGCCCGCGACGGAGACGCGCCATGACCATCCTCTACACCGATCCCCTCTTCTTGCAGCACGACACGGGTAAGCACCCGGAAACCTCCGAACGGCTGCGCTCGGTGACCGCCCGGCTGGAAAAGGCCGGCTTGCCGAAGAAGTGCCTCGCCGGCAAGTACGAACCGCTGGCCGAGGACAAGATCGCCAAGGTCCACGCGCCGATGATGCTGGTGCGTGCCAAGCAGCTGGCTGAGCACGGCGGTGGACGCATCGACGCCGATACCGTGGTCAGTCCCGCATCGTTCCAGGTCGCCCTGGCTGCGGCGGGGGCCTGCGTGGCGGGCGTCGAGGCGGTGTTGAAGGGAACGGACAAGAACGCCCTCTGCCTGGTGCGACCTCCGGGCCATCACGCCACGCCGACGCGCAGCATGGGCTTCTGCCTGTTCAACAACATCGCGCTGGCGGCCCGGCATGCCGTCGATACGCACAAGCTGGAACGGGTGCTGGTCGTCGACTGGGATGTACATCACGGCAATGGCACGCAGGACGTCTTCTACGAAGACCCGAACGTCGTCTTTTTCAGCATTCACCGCTACGGCATGGGCTTCTACCCCGGCACCGGCGCCGAGGACGAGACCGGCAAGGGCAAGGGGTTGGGGCACATCTTCAACGCCACGGTCAAGTTCGGCACGTCCCGCAAGGACTATCACGCGCACTTCACGCGTGTGCTGGAAAAGGCAGCCGACAAGATCAAACCGGAACTGGTGCTCATCAGCGCGGGCTTCGACGCTCACGCGAAGGACCCCATCGGCTCGCTCGGCCTGGAGACCGAGGATTTCGTCACGCTGACGAAAGCCGTGCTGGACGTGGCGAAGACGCACGCCAAGGGACGGGTCGTCAGCTGTCTGGAAGGCGGCTACAACCTGGAAATGCTGGCGGAAGCGGTGCAGGCCCACCTGGAGACTTTGCTGGGCTAGCCGCGAGCCTCTATCGTTTAACCGCAAGCCAAAGGCGAACGCTGGCGTCGCATATGGTACGGAGGAAACAAAAAGTGGTTGAATATCATGCGGCGTTCTTCAAGCAGGACGATGGCTGGTACGTCGTCGAGGTCGTCGATTTCCCGGGTGTAGCTAGTCAAGGAAAGACGCTGCGCTCCGCGCGCGTCATGATCCGGGATGCGCTGAAGTTGATGGCCCAGGACCAACTGGAGCGCGACTTCCACCTGCCGCCGCCCAACCCGCGCGCCAAGCCCACAATGGGCAAAAAGCCGGACTTCGTGGAGAAAATTGCCCTGCACACCCGGTTCTACACGCCGGTGGTGAAATGAAACGTCGTAAGCTGCTACAGCACTTGCAGGGCTACGGCTGTTGTCTGCTGCGCGAAGGCTCGCGCCACACCCTTTACATCAACCCGGCCCAAAACCTCACGACAGCCATTCCGCGACACCCAGAGATTGTGTCGAGCCTTTGTCGCAAGATTTGTCG
>JAEUIF010000589.1 GCA_016795185.1 Planctomycetia bacterium
GCTAAATCTGGTCCGCGCGAACCGTGCGCTGCCCTGGGTTTGCCTGCGCAGCTGCCGGTAAAATGAGAGGCTGAGGGACGCGGCACTTGGAGAGAGAGGCTCGCCATGACTCTTCGCTGGATGCACCTGCTCTTGCTGGCAGGCAGCCTGCTGACGCTGTCCGGCTGCCAGGCGTGCGGTCGGAAGAAATGCTGCCAGCCCGTGCCCCCGCCGCCCTGTGGCGGTGGTCCGCTGCCGCCGCGCATCGGTACCGCGGGGCCGCCGCCGGTGTCGCTGACCGCGCCGCCCGCTCAGCCCACGTTCCCCGGCGCTGCGCCACCGCCGCCCGGCGCGTTTCCGCCCAGTCCGCCACCGAATAGTGCCAATTACTACGGCGTGCCGCCGCAATCGCCCGCGCCGGCCGCGCCCAGCGACGTGCGCCTGACGCCGCCGGAAACGGCTGGTCCGGCAGTGACCGAGAATCGCGTCTCGCCCTCGCCTTCGCCCTCGCCCCTGCTGCCGGTGGGCATTCCGCAGTTCTACCAGGTGCAGCCGCGCCTGGCGGGCGGCCTGAAGCCCGATGGTGAGGGACTCGACTGGCTGCGCGCCAATGGCTACCAGACCGTGCTGCACGTCCGCGCCTTCGACGAGGACGATTCCGCCGAACAGCGCGAAGTCGAACGCCGGGGCATGAAGTTCATCAGCATGATTTCCGACCGCGTGCCGACGCAGGTCCAGATGGAAGCCTTCAACCGCTTGCTCCAGGACTCCGCCGCGCAGCCGTTGTTCGTCTACGACCGCGACGGCATGCTGGCGGGCGGCTTGTGGTATCAGTATTTCCGCCAGGTGCTGGGCCTGTCCGAAGACGAAGCGCGGACGCGGGCCACGCGGCTGGGGTGGAAATAAGCGCGGCGCGCTCGCCATTACTGGGTCCAACCTCGGGAACGCACCCTTGGGTCGCCCGATGTATCTAAGGCGTGGTGAAATCCACGGTCCTTTTTGGACAGGTCGCTCATGGCCAAATCAAAACGTCCCCGGTCTGATGCCGAATCTCCGACACCGGCCCCCATCGACTGGGACGAATTCGACACGGCGGCCTCCGAGTTCATGCAGAACCATTTGCGGCGGCTCGCACGGCTCGTCCGCTCGAACGTCGTCTATGGAGTTCACATCCACTGCCACCCCGAGTCCGGTGAGATCTTCCCCTACCTTGATGTTCGCCCGCCCGACGGTGGAGCGGATTCGATCCGATTCCCGGGCTACCCCGATCATCGACCGTGGAAGCCAGACGGTTTGGCTTATGTCCTGAGCGGCTGGGGGTTCCTGGAGTTGGAGCCGGACCCGCGTTCGCCGGCCGTTCGCCGTTGGCGCAAGTCGTCGGCTTCCTTTTACAAGACCTACGAGCAACGGGAATCCGACGAGGAGAAGGCCCAACTCTGCGGCGAGTTCTTGCAGCATGCCTGCCGCGCGGCTCTCCGCCTGGAACACGAAACCGGATTCGAGTTCGTGCCGAACAGAGAGCTTTGCTGCATCTTGTACGTTGAGGATCACGACGAGGCGGCGAGAGATTCCTGGATGCGGTTGATCAAGGCCCGGATCGAGTTCGCCCCGCCCTGGAAAGAAGGCAGTGACTGGCCCCTGCGGGGACGCCAACCCGAGATCGCCCGTGCCGTGTTCGCGTGTGCGGCGGAGTACCACGAGCGCGGCGATATTCGGCAGGCGGCGCATTTACTGCACCGGGCTATTGCGTGTCTGCCCGAGTTGCAGGGACCCCTTGCACACCGAATCAAGGGTACCAGCACCAGATTGCCGATTCCCGAGAACGAGGCCTGGGCGCGGGCGTATCTCGCCTCGGCCGAAATGAGTTACTCCTGGAACCAGGACAACGAGCAACGCAAGGCCGTCCGAGCTGCGTTCCGTTTCGCTCCCAATCTCCCGGACATTCACTACGCGCTGTCAAAAATCCGTGAAACGTCCGAGGCTCAGGTGAAAGACCTGAACCGTGCGATCGCCTTGGACGCCAGTCGCCCGGAGTACTTTGCCGATCGAGGCCAACACCATCTATACGGCGAGAGCCGGCACTGGCCGCAGGCGGTGTCGGACTACACGCGGGCACACGAACTCGATCCGTTCAATCAGGAGTGGCTGATGCGCAGGGCGGACGGGCATGAAAAGCTGGGGGACAACGAGGCCGCGATCGAGGACTATTCTCGCGTGTTCGAGTTACACCATTCGGTCGTGTCGTGGTACGTCCGCGACGCCCTTCGCGGGCGGGCCAAGTGTTTGCAGAAAGTCGGTCGCCACCGGCAAGCGCTCCAGGAGTGGAACCGACTCATCGCGTATGAAGAGCGCGCCGAGTACTTCCAGAATCGGGCGCTCTGCCACAGCAAACTCGGAAACACCGAACGGGCGGAGAAGGACCGGCAGACGGCCCGCCGGTTGAAGAAGGAAGTGAAATGAGACACTCGGCTTGGCGGACGCCCCCGACTCCCACCATTGACTTCCCCATTCGCACCAGGTTTTCATGCAACTCCCGATTCGACACACAGAGCAGACCGTCGAACCTCTTGGCTACACACCCCAGAGAACGTTCGCAGGGCTGGGGCCAGTAGCTCGCGGCTAAACGGCCTGCGGTTTCGGTGTACAATGCGGGTGGTGTTGCACGACATCCCACCCCGTTGAACCGAAACCACCATGGCCGATCCATCGCTGGGCCGCAGCACACCGCTGGTGCCGCCGCTCTATCAGTCCTCCGTCTACACCCTCCCCGACCTCGACGCGCTCGACCGCATCGTCAACGCCGAGGAGCCCGGCTTCATCTATGCCCGCGACGGCCATCCCAACGCCCGTGCGCTGGCCGCCGACCTGGCGAAGATGGAAGGCGCTGCCTGGGCAGCCATCACGGGCTCGGGCATGGCTGCCATCACGGCCGCGGTGCTGCCCTTGGTCCAGCAGGGCGACCGCATCATCGCCAGCCATCGGCTTTACGGCCGCACCACGCAACTCTTCGGCCAGGAACTGCCGCGCTACGGCGTGGAAGCCGTCTTCGTCGATACCTGCGACCTGAAGCAAGTGCGCGCCGCGCTGGAGCAACCGGCGAAGGTGCTGTTCGTCGAGACCATGTCCAACCCGCTACTGCGCCTGACGGATGTGGAAGCACTGGCGAAGGTCGCGAAGGAGCATCACTGCACCCTGATCGTGGACAACACCTTCGCCACGCCGGTGCTCTGCAAGCCGCTCGACCTCGGCGCGGACCTGGTCATGGAAAGTCTGACCAAGATGATCTGCGGCCACAGCGACGTGACGCTCGGCCTGCTCGCCGGCAAGCAGCCGGACCTGTTCCCCCAGGTGAACGCGGTCATCAGCATCTGGGGCCTGGCTTCCAATCCCTTCGACTGCTGGCTGCTCAGCCGCGGCCTGTCCACGCTGCCGTTGCGCATGCAGGCCGCCACCGCCAACGCCGTCGCCCTGGCCAGCTGGCTCGCGGAGCAACCGGCCATCAGCAGGGTGGTCTATC
Organism: Planctomycetia bacterium; assembly: GCA_016795185.1. Classification (GTDB taxonomy): domain Bacteria; phylum Planctomycetota; class Planctomycetia; order Gemmatales; family Gemmataceae; genus JAGVLI01. The sequence continues at coordinate 3,497 of JAEUIF010000589.1, forward strand.
CGACCCGTCCCGATCACCCCGACCACGAGCTAGCGAAGCGCCTGCTGCCCGCCGGGGCCGGCAACATGCTCTGCTTCGAGCTGAAGGGTGGCCGGGACGCCGTCAACCGCTTCCTGCGCGCCGCGCCGGGCGTGCCCTTCAGCCCGTCGCTCGGCAACACCACGACGACGCTCAGCCATCCCGGAGCGACCTCGCATCGTTACGTCAGTCCGGCGGAGAAGAAGCGTCAGGGCATCAGCGACGGCCTGATCCGCCTCTCGGTCGGCGTGGAGGACATCGAGCAGACCAAGACGGAGATGAAGAAGGGGCTGCAATAATTCATGCTGTTTCGATTCGCGACGCTTCGTCGAAGCGTCGCGAATCGAAGATCGATGCAGATCATCAATTCACCATCTGCCACGGTACGCCACTTGCTCTCCTTCACATTACCCGGCATTTCTTGAAAGTTGTTGCGCGTCAGCCCGAGAATGTGCAAACTCGCGCCCAGGTATGCGCCGCGAATTGCGCGGCCCTTTGCGATGTTCGACGAGCGCCGCCTGGCTCGAAAAACGTTCTTGATAGCAAGTACAGCATAACCGCATCGTCCGCGCGGGACTCGGCACATCAGTTGCTGTCGTTCGGCAGCGACTTTGTTCGGTTTGCATCTCTGACGGAGGTGAATCCATGTACGCGAACCTGCAAGCTTGCCCGACCCATACTGACCCGCTGGCCGACCTGCTGGACCAGTTCCGGTCACTGATCGGCGAACATGTCGGCGAGGACGACCACGGCTGGGCCGGCCGCATCTGGTACGCCCTGGGCCGGCTCGAACGGGAACTACAGCGCCATCTCGAACATGCCAAGTCCCCCGACGGCCTGGCCGCCGAGGTGGACCAGACTCGCCCGACGCTCGTCCGGCAGCAGGAGAAATTGCAACAAGAGTACCGGAACCACCTGGAACAATGCCTGGCGCTGAAGTGGGAGATGTACCGGCTGGCCCAGCCCGACCGCGACGCCGATACGGACCTCGGCAAGACCCCGCCGCCCGACATGGAGTTCGGCCCGACCGGCCGCCTGGACTTCACGGCGCTGCGCGAACGTCTGGAGCAGTTCCTGGACCGGCTGGAGGAATTCCAGAAGCAGGAAGCGGGCCTGGTGCTGGAAAGCGTGACCACCGACATCGGCGCCGGCGACTGAGCGCCGTTCCGTCCCGTTCGTAGTTCCGCCTTCAGGCGGTGGAGCGACTCGCCGCCTGAAGGCGGAACTACAAACAGAAAAAACAACTCTCATTCCCGGCCGAGCACGGCGTCCACTGCCCAGCAACCACGAACATGGTCGCCGGGCTGTCGGCAATGATTCAACAAATCGACATTCGTGCAACCCGCATCTTCGAGGGCATCGCCGAGGATGGGCAGGCGGCCGAAGGCGCGTTCGGCGTAGATGGCAGTGGCCAGCGAGACGACCGTCGGGGTGCGCCAGGCGGAATCGACGGTCACGGGGCGGAAGGGGTTGCCCATTACGTCGCGAAACAGCTGCGCAGCGGCGCGATCATCTTCGAGACTGAGCCAATAAACGAACCAATCCTCTCGAACGAGGTCAAGAACTTCCGAATGCTGACCAGTAGCATACAAAACAAACTCGCTGACAGAGAAAATCGGTTCGAGAATTGGGTCGGACCTCGCTAGAGCAACACGGGCTGCTTCACGTGCAACCAGCAACTCATTGGTCTCCGCTTGGTCGTCAGCATAAAGCTCCGCGACTTCAACTGCTATGCGCAGGCTTTGGACCGGGAACTCATCCCAGAAAATGCGGCAGAACGCACAGGCAAATAGGCGTACTTTCCGCTCACTCTGAAACTCGCCGAGAAAACGGTGCATGGCCGGGATATCGCTGCCGATCAACCACTCCTGCTCCGTCACCGGAAATCCCTTTACCTTGACGCCTCGACCCCGTCCAAACTAGGATGACACCGTTCAGCTTCCCTGGTTCACGCCCGGTTGTCAACCGCACGGAATTGCGGTTGTCCTCGTGAACCTTCACCACGCGAGGCGCGGCATGTCGTATCAGCACAGCTTCACGCGGCACAAGACCCGCGAGGTCCAGGTGGGCGACAAGGTGGTCGGCGGCGACAACCCGATCTGGGTGCAGTCGATGACCACCACCGATACCTTCGACCTCGAAGCCACCGTGGCCGAGATTCACCGCATGGAAGCGGCCGGCTGCGAGATCGTCCGCGTCACCGTGCCCAAGAAGGAAGATGCGGCGGTGCTGTCCGAGATCAAGAAGCGCATCCACACCCCGCTGATCTGCGACATTCATTTCGACTACAAGATGGCGTTGGCGGCGCTCGACCACCCCGTCGACAAGATTCGCATCAACCCCGGCAACATCGGCGGCTACGACCGCTATCGCCAGGTGATCCGCAAGTGCAAGGACAAGGGCATCCCCATGCGGATCGGCGTCAACGCCGGCAGCCTGGAGCGCGAACTGGTCGAGAAGCACGGCTTCCCCTGCCCGCCGGCGATGGTCGAAAGCGCCCATCGTTATCTGGAAATCGCCGAGAGCGAGGGCTATCGCGACATCATCGTCTCGCTGAAATCGAGCGACGTGTTGACCGCTGTGGAAGCCTACCGGCTCTACGCCAAGGAGTGCGACTACCCGACGCACATCGGCATCACGGAAGCGGGCCAGCCGCCCTACGCGGTCATCAAGAGCGCGGCTGGCCTGGGGCCGATCCTGCTCGACGGCATCGGCGACACCATCCGCGTCAGCCTGCTGGCGCCGAAGGAAGTCGAGATCGCGACCGCCTTCGACATCCTGCAAGCGACGCAGCGCCGGGTGCGCAAGCCCGAGCTGATCGCCTGCCCGACCTGCGGCCGGCTGGAGATCGACCTCAACAAGATCATGGACCAGTTGCAGTCGCGCCTGGGCAACCGCAAGACGGCGGTGAAAGTGAGCGTGCTCGGCTGCATCGTCAACGGCCCCGGCGAGGCGCGCGAAGCCGACCTGGGCATCGCGGCCGGCAAGGGCAAGGGCGTCATCTTCAAGCGCGGCGAGATCATTCGCCACGTCCTCGAAAGCGAAATGGTCGATGCCCTGATTGAAGAGATCGAACTCTGGGAGAAGGAAGAAATCGAACAGGGCCGCTCGCCGACGGCCACCGCCACGGCGACGGCCAAGGGCAAGAAGACGTTGCCGCTGGTGCGCTGACCCGGCGACAGAGAGACGGAGAGACAGAGCGAAAAGGGGACGGAGGCCAGCCTTCGTCCCTTTTGCTTTGACGGTCGGCAGCATGGCATCTTCACGCTTGCCATTCGCGGGCAAGTCGTTTCTACTAGGGGCAGTTCGGCGCACCCATGTCCCGATTAGCTGATAGCTGATTGCTGATAGCTGTCAGCTACTGCTGAAGTTCCTTTTCGCGACAGCCTGGTGGACACGCCAGGCCGTCGCGATGACGTTACACGGACCCTGATTGCTGGATGCCCATCTCGGACCACGGACGCGCGCAATGACCATTTCGACCCAGTGTCCGCACTGCCAGAAAGGCTTCAAGGTCGGCGATGAGTTCGCCGGTCGGCAGGCTACCTGCTCGAACTGCAAGAAGCCGTTCCGCATTCCCG
>JAEUIF010000615.1 GCA_016795185.1 Planctomycetia bacterium
TCGGCAATGAAGCCAGCGACGGCGTCGTGCCCTACAGCAGTTCGCATTTGACGGATGTGGATTCGGAAGTGATCGTTGCGGCGGACCATTTCACGGTCCACCACCATCCTCTGGCGATCCGGGAAGTGCGTCGCATCTTGCGCGAGCACTGGCAGGAAGTCGGCGCGCGCTTGATGGCAGCACCGCCCGCGCCCTGAATCAGCGCAACAAGGCTTCCGTGCGTTCCGGATGGCGGTACAGGTAATTTGACATTCCCGAGAAGAACAAGCCGAACTGCCCCAGACATTGCTCGGTCAAGCGCGGCACCGACGGACCCATGACTTTCATGATGAGCTGGGCCGCCTTGCTGTCGGTCTGAGCGAACAGGTCGGTCTGGTGCTGCATGCGTTTCGCGCCGTGGCGATCCACATACTCCCGATACTGCGTGACGACTACTGCCTTCACCGGCACCACGGGCAACAGCAGGTGTGGACGGACCTTGCCTTCCGCGTACCAGACGCGCGCTCCGTCCGCGCGATGCACGGTCTCCCAGACCACGTCGCTGCCCTGGGCGTCGGTCCAGCCGAAGCGGCCTTCGTTGCGCTCGGTGATGTCGAGCGCGGGCGCTCCGAGTTGCCGCCAGGCCTGGGCCGTGCGGTCGGGATGATCCAGCAGCCAGCGGTAGACTTCCGGACGACCGATAAACTCCTCCTGCGGGCCACAAGCGGATAGCGTCGGGTGCTCGGCGACCGAGCGCACGCGCTCGCGCATTTCCGGGGCCAGGGCATCGAAGGGCACGCGCTCCACGCGGCCTGGCTTCAGTCGGACTGGTTCGAGGTGAAGGTCGTGGCCGTCGGCCCGCGGCACGTAGGGCTGCGGCATGACGGGCACCGGCGCCTGCGCACGACTTTCCGCAGCCTCTGCGCCCAGCAGACCAATCAACAAAACCAGGCCAGGCGGGAAGCGGCAGGAACGACGCATCGGCAGCCTCACGGCGGGAGGGAGAGGAAGGATTGTCGGTCTGCCTAATACATCGTTTGCCAGGCCGCGCGACATCAAGGATTTTGCAGAACGTAACGAAAAGCCGAGTGCAGCGGGTAATGGCGGGCGATCGGTTAAGGTGGGCGCTTCAGGCTGAATCCAGTTGCCCTTGTCCGCCGCGCGGCGCTTCTTCTATAGTCCGCTGCGGTCAAGGACTCCGCCCCTCACCAGGCAGGGATGCGCTATGCGGCGACTCCAATTCCTACGCGACAAGTGGACCTTCGGCGCGGCGAGCATCCTGCTCCTGGGCGGCCTGGCCACGTGCTGGCTGTGCCACGAATCCGTGCTGGCCTGGTATTACGTGCAACGACTGAACTCCGCCGGTGCCGCCGACCGCGCCGCCTGGACGGATCAGGTGGCTGCACTGGGCGAAGCCGCCGTGCCACGGCTGCAAGCGTGCTTGTCTCAGCCAGATTGTCAGATTTGCGAGAGCGCGCAGGCCGCCCTGATGGCGCTGGCCGAGCGCTGGCCAGTCGACGATGCACGACGCGCCGCGTTGTATAACGCCATCGCCGAACAATATCCGCAGTGCAGTCTGGCCGGGCAATGCTGCTCCCTGGCCCTGTGTAGGGTTTGGCTAGACACCGTCGAGACGCCACCAGCCGAGAGCATCCAGGCGGCATGCCGCCTGGTGCCGCTCGCCGGTCGTTCGCCCGATCCGCAGGTGCGCGGCAAGGCCATCGCGCTGGCGGGTACGATCCTGCGTCACGAACGCGACCAGGAAACCGTGACCGCTTGTCGTGAGTTGCTGCGGCGCGGCCTGCTCGACACGGAAGCCGAAAATCGCGCCGTCGCGGCCCGGCTGGCGGGCGAAACCGCACTGAACCTGTTGCCCCAGGTCGCTCCGCTGCTCGACGATCCAGCACCCCAAGTGCGCCAGGCCGCCATGCTCGCGGTCGGGCCGCACGAAACCGCCGTCGCCACCGACGACCTGCTGCGCTCCCTCCACGATACCGACGAGGACGTGCGCCGTTTATGCGAGACGGCGCTGAAGGGCCGTGGCCTGCGCGCCGAGGACGTGCTGCTCGGCCGCCTCATCAGCGACCAGCGGCCCGATATGCGGCTACAAGTGCTGGACAATCTGCGCAAGACGACGGACGTTGCACCCGCCGTCTGGCTGCGCCGCTTGAGCCACGACCCTTCCCCGGCGGTCCGCGCCGCCGCCGTGCGCGCGGCCGGCGAGGAAGCGCAGGTCGATTTCGCCGACCGACTGATGCAGATGTCGCAAAACGATCCCAGCCCGACGGTGCGCCAGCTCGCGCAGTATTACTTGCTGCGGCGCAAGCCGCAGTAAGCTGGTTACGTTCGTCCCTGCGTTCGAGGCTTAACTTTGGGCCTGCTCAACCGCACGCAAGCGATCCTATGCTTGCGGTTGAGCAGGCCCAGAGCATTTCACGCCATCCCCATTTCCGCCGAATTCCTCAAGCCGCGCCGCTTGCCCGGTCGATTCATGGATGATGACGGACTAGACTTCGGAGGTTCCGTGGCGGAATTGCTGCTGATCCTGGGTGGCGTCCGCTCCGGCAAGAGCCGGCTGGCCGAGCGCCTGGCGACCGCACGGCCGCCCGTTACCTACCTGGCGACCGCGCAGGCCGGCGACGAGGAAATGAGCCGGCGCATCGCCGTGCATCGCGGACGACGGCCTCTCGATTGGACGACCCGGGAGGAACCGTGGGACATTGCCGGCGCGGTGGGCGGCTGCCAGCGCCAAGGAACGCTGCTGCTGGAATGCTTGAGCCTCTGGCTGACCAACCGGCTGGTTGGACTGTCCGGCCGCACAGGCGAGAGCGACGAGGCAATTCGCGCAGCCGTTGGTGAATTGCTGACGGCAGTCCACGGCGCTGCCGGGCGAATCGTCGTGGTCAGCAGCGAGGTAGGTTGCGGGATCGTGCCAATGAATGCCCTCAGCCGGCGCTTCGCCGACCTGATCGGGGAGGCCAACCAGCGGTTGGCGGAGGCCGCCGCGGAGGTTTACTGGTGCCTGGCCGGCATTCCCGTGCGGATCAAGCCAGGCGCGGACGGCAACACGCAGACTGCGGATTGAACCATGCGAACCGCCACCACGACCGCCGATGCTCTTCCCGCCGTCCGCCGGCTGGCGCTCTTGCTGTTGCTGCTCGGCGGGTGTTGCCTGACGCTGCGCGCCCAACCGCTTGGCGATGAACCGCGTCCCCTGCCCACGCGCGACCGCACTTTCCGCATCCCGTTCCAAACCCAGCCCGGCGAGCGCCGGTTGCGCGAAGTCCAACTGCATTACTCGACCGACCAGGGCCATACCTGGCGGCAATATGGACTGGCGCGGCCCGAGGACGGCTCGTTTCAGCCTTTCACCGCCGCGGCGGATGGCCTGTACTGGTTCAGCGTCCGGACCATCGACTTGCAAGGCCGAGCGTACCCGCTGGCTGATTCCGAATTGCGTCCTGCACTGAAGGTGCTAGTCGATACCCAGCCGCCGCGAGTGGCCTTGCGTTCGCTGCCGGCCCAGGGCCAAAACGTCGGCGTCGAGTGGGACATCCGCGACGACAACCTCGACCTGAACTCGCTGCGCCTGGAATACCTGGCTGCCGGCGCGAGCCAATATGTGCCGTTGCGCATCGATGCGGTAGCGTCCGGCCAGCACTACTTCGCGCCCGCCACGAACGGGCCGCTGGAAGTCCGCCTGAGCGCCAGCGACACCGCCGGCAACGTCGGCCAGGACCGCGCCATCGTCACGCCGGGCGGCGCGCCCTTCGGCGGTCAGCCGGCCAATGCCCAGCCTTACAATCCACAACCAGCGAACCCGCAGCCGCCCTTCAATCCTCAGCCCGCACAGCCGGCCGTGCGCATGGTCAACAGCAAGCGGATCAGCCTGAATTACAAGATCGACGATGTGGGCCCGTCCGGCGTCGCCGCCATCGAACTGTGGTACACCCAGGACGCCCGCACCTGGAACAAGCACGGCGAGGACACCAACGCCAAGCCGCCCTATGTCGTGGATGTCAACGATGAAGGGTTGTACGGCTTCTCGCTGGTGGCCCGCAGCGGGGTGGGCCTGAGCGACCGCGCGCCGCAGATGGGCGATCAGCCGCACATCTGGGTTGAAGTCGATCTGACGCGCCCCGTGGTCCGCTTGCTCGCCGCCGACGTGGGTCGCGGGCCGGAGACGGGCAACCTGTCCATCGCCTGGAGCGCCAGCGACAAGAACCTGACGCGCCAGCCGATCTCGCTGTCCTTCTCCGAAAGCGGCGAGGGCGAGTGGAAGCCCATCGCGCAAAACCTCGACAACACCGGCCGCTACGTCTGGCGGATGCCGCCCAGCGGCGTGCCCTTCCGCTTCCACATTCGCGTGGATGCCGCCGACAAGGCCGGCAACGTCGGCTCGGCCCAGACGACGCAGCATGTGATCGTCGATCTGGCCAAACCCAAGCCGACCATCCTCGACGTGGGGTCGGCGTCGAAGTGATCTGGTGAATTGTCCGTTGTCCGTTGAATAGCCTACTCCGCCATTCGGCGCATGGTCCGCGGCAGCGACCCCGCTTGCGGTTTCGCCAGGCGCGCCGGGAACTCTACAATAAAACGAGGTGATCGAGGTTTATTCCCGACTGACCACTGACTATTGACCACTGACTCATGGACAGCCTCACCTTCCTCACTCGTCCGCCCAAGGGGCAGCCGCTGCCGATCTACGTGCTGGCCGGCGATGAGGATTTTCTCAAGCGGCAGGTGCTTGAGGTCGTCAAGCCGTGGGTGCTGGGCAGCGCCGATGCGTTTGGCTTCTCGTCGTATGAGGGCAAGGAAGCGGATTTCGGTTCGATCAAGGACGAACTCGATACGTTGCCATTTCTCTGCCCGCGCCGCCTGGTGGTCGTCGATCGCGCCGATCCGTTCGTCACCAAGTTCCGGCCACAGCTAGAAAAATACGCGGCACACCCTTCCACCCAGGGCACGCTGGTCCTGGAAGTGCAGAGCTTTCCCGCGACCACGCGCCTGGCCAAGATGCTCGGCGACGCCACCATCGCGTGCAAGGCGATGGGCGCGGCCAAGTTGCCCGCGTGGTGCGTGCAGTGGGCGAAGGCGCACCACGATCAGCAACTGACGCAGCCGGCCGCGCAGCTCCTGGTCGATCTCGTTGGCGCGGACATGGGCTTGCTGGAACAAGAGATCGCCAAGCTGGCCGTTTACGTGGGCACCGGGAAGCGCATCGACGCGGG
>JAEUIF010000644.1 GCA_016795185.1 Planctomycetia bacterium
GTATTCCCCGCTGATGCGGATGACGACGCGCGGGTTCGGCGGAATGGCATAGGTAGTGCCAGCCATTAACACTTCACCGTCGCGCGCGCGGGCTATCAGCCGGTAGTGCTGCCCTGGTTGCAAGCCTTGAATCGTGAAATAGCCCTGGCTATCGGTTGCCACTTCCAGTGGCGCGGCGGCGGGCTGGTTGCCTTCGCGCACCTGGGAAACCTGGATATAGGCCGGCGGTGGTTTGCGGTGGTAGTTGTCGAGCACCTGACCGGCGATGATGCCGGAGTTGGTGGACGCCGGCACGGCCGTCGCCCCCGCGCCGCGGTCGCGGTCGCGGGCGACGGGATCCGGGGCCGGCGGATTGGTGTCGAGGTTCGGGCGCACGCCTCCGTTGTTGGCCGCCGCCGAGCGCTTGCCAAACAGGCTGCACCCGGTCAGAGCCAGGCAGACAGCCAACAGCGCTATACTTGCGGCAACGCGCACCGACAGGTCCTCGTTGAATTCGGGAGCGGCCACGGTTCCGCAGTCGCCGTCCCCGCGCAGGAATAGATGGGTGTTCCTGCCTGACTGATCGAGCCGGTTCGCCAGCAATTGCGCCAGTTGCGCCGCTTGCGCCAGGCCGTCGAATGATAAGCAGGCGATCTTGAATGATGCTGTCGAATACTTCCAGCTGATCGGTTATCGGTCAAGGCAAACTGAAGCGCCATCCGCGAGAAGCGCGCGGCCGCATCCGGACAGCGCCAAAATGCGGAATAACCGCAAGCTGCGAAAGCACGCCGACCCGTTCGGCAAGCGGCTGCGCGGGCCGCGAATCCGGTTTTTACCGCGCTTGACGGATGTGCCAGGGTCGGCTATGGTCAATTTTCCGGAGCAACCGAGAGCCACATACCATTGACGACGGGTAATGCAATGACCAAAGGCGAACTTGAGGCGTATCGCGAACAACTGGTGCAGCTGCATCACCGCCTCAACGGCGACGTGTCATCCCTGAAGGAAGAGGCGCTGGGCAACGGCGGGGGCGGCAACAACCTGTCGAACATGCCGATTCACATGGCCGACCTCGGCAGCGACGCCTTCGAGCAGGAGAACACGCTCAACCTGCTGGCCAACGAGCAGCAGCAACTCGAAGAGATCGCCGAAGCCCTCGACCGCATTCGCCAGGGAGCCTTTGGCACGTGCGAGGAGTGCGAGACGCCGATTCCCAAGGCCCGGTTGAAGGAAATCCCGTATGCCCGTTATTGCGTCGAATGCGCCCGCAAGCAGGAACGACGTTCGTGAGACGGTCATGACCGAACGCTCTTATCGCGGTTGGCTGTGGGCGCTGGCCCTGCTCGGGTTGCTGGCTGACCAGGGCACCAAGTACGGCGTCTTCCACTGGCTCTACAACAACGGCGAGGGCGGTGAACGCGCCATCATTCCCGGCGCATTCAACTTCCTGGCGCAGTTCACGCCGCAGCGCGACCCCGGCAACGTCTGGCAGTCGCCGTTGCGCACCCTGAGCGGCGACGCCCTGCCGCGCGTCAATCACGGAGCGCTGTTCGGCATGGCCGCCGAGCGCGGCCACCTGGCGAATAGCATCTTCATGGGCATCAGCTTCGTGGCGGCGACGGCCATTCTGTTCTGGAGCACGCGCCGCAAGCAGACCACCGACTGGTTGCTATGCGTGGCCCTGGGTCTGATCCTCGGCGGCACGCTGGGCAACCTCTACGACCGCGCCGTCTTTCACGGCGTCCGCGATTTCCTGCACTGGTACTACATCTACGACTGGCCGGTCTTCAACATCGCCGACGTCTGCCTGGTGGTGGGCGCGTTCCTGCTGATGGTGCAGGCCATCTTCATGCAGCCGGCCCTCACGCAGGAAACCACGCCGCCGGTGGAAGCCGAACCCGCTGCCATAGAGTAGCCCGCCGCTCCGCGGCGGTAGCGAGCGGCGCAG
>JAEUIF010000658.1 GCA_016795185.1 Planctomycetia bacterium
CGGAGAAGATGCCTCGCCATCCGTGGTATGGGCTTCCGTTCGTTCCGTGTCGAACGGTTGAAGTTACGCTAGCACTGGACCTGTCGGCTGTCAACGAAAAATCCGCTGGCGGGCGGAATTGCGCTGGAGGGCTGGTGGGGCCGGGCAGCGACGGTTGGTTGCTCTGAAAGCAGGACGTAAAAACGCGACCTCCGGGTCGCGTTTTTACGTCCTGCTTCCGTCGTGGCGCTCAACGAAACGCTGCTTTCACATCTGAACTCATCAAGATAATCAGCGCATATATGCCCAACGGCAAGCTGAAAATACAGCAGGGGCCTGTACAGGGACTGACAGCAAGCACGGCACCAGTCATGGCGAGTCCGTACGATTGCAGGTTTTTCATCTTGAGACCGGCGAAGCCGATAACCGCAGCGCACAAAAGCCCGAGAACGCCCCAAAGGATAAAGCCTACACCAAAGGTGTTCATCATGCTGGTGAATTGATCCGCGTTCACCTGCGGATTGTTTTTCAATTCCTTCGAGATCTGCCCGGAATTCAACGTGGCGTTGAGGCCGCTGAAAATCCAGTACAATGATCCCAATACATTGAGGCCGCCTGCCACCATCAGGCAAATCGCCGGCGGCGTAATTTTGCCGCTCACACTTCCACCTGTCGCCATTTCCCATCCTCCGAATAATGCCCCCGAAAGTCGTCCGCGCTGGCGTTCCACGGGGGCAAGGCGTGTTGATGGTCGTTGGCAGGGTGCGAACCGTCAAGCGAAAAACGACCGAAAACCGCCAGAAATGGAACGACCAGTGGCTAGGTCCGCCACTTCGCCACGCGGGAACTTGGCGGACCAAGGGAAAAAGTCCAGGTCCGCCACTTCGCCACGCGGGCGAGTGGCGGACCCAGAGCGTTGAGCGGTCGCTAGCCGCCTTCGCCTCAGCGCTTCGCCGTGCCGCGTTCGGATTGCGTCAGGTAAACCATCAGCACCTTGGCCAGTTCGGCCGGGGTCTGGTAGCGGTCGTCCGGCTTCTTGGCCATCAGCTTGCTGACGATGGCCTGCACTTCCGCCGGCACGCCGGGACGCAACTGAGCCATCGGCGTCGGCACTTCCAGCTGGGCACGGATGACCTTCTCCATCGTGCCGCCGCCGGGGAAGGGCACCGTGGCGGTGATGAGCGAGTAGAGCGTCGCGCCCAGGCTGTAGAGGTCCGCGCGAATATCGACCTTGTGCGCGTTGACCGCCTGTTCGGGAGAAATGTAATCGGGCGTGCCCATCAGGGTGCCCTTTTCCGTGATGGAGCCGTCGTACTCCTTGCCGGCCTCGGGCAGATGGCCGCGGGCCAGGCCCATGTCGAGGATTTTGATGAGCGGCATGTGCGAGCCCCACAGGGCCTGGATGCGGGCATCGGCCGCCGCGCCGCCGGTGGGGTCGATGGTCTTGCTGGTCCAGGTCAGCATCAGGTTCGACGGTTTGATGTCGCGGTGCACCAGGCCGCGTTCGTGGGCGTGCTGCAACCCCTGCGCCGCCTGGCGAATGTAGTCGCAGGCCAGCGTCACCGACATCGGCCCGCTGCGCCGCACCAGATGGCCCAGCGTGGTGCCTTCGACGTATTCCATCGTGTAGAAGTGTGTGCCGTCGATCTCGTCGGCATCGTAGGCCAGGACGATGTTCGGGTGCGACAACTGCGCGGCGGTCTCGATCTCCTGGCGGAAGCGCTGGATAGCTTCGGGGGAAGCGACCAAATCGCGGCGGATCAGCTTCAGGGCGACCACGCGGTCGAGCTTCTTGTGCTTGGCCTTGTAGACGCTGCCCATGCCGCCTTCGCCGAGCCGTTCGAGCAGCAGGTAGGCGCCGAGCACCAGGTCTTTGGCGTGTCCCTGGAGCAAGTGGTTGACCTGATAGGGCGTCAACCAGTTGCGCTGGATCATGGCGCGGGCCATGGTCTGCGGATCGTTGAAGCGGCGCTTCATGTGCTGCATGGCTTCTTGCAGCTGTTCGGCGGTGAGCAGGTCGTACTTGACCAGCGCATCGATCAGGGCGGCCGTGGAGCCGAGCGCCATGGGATCACGTTCGCGAAGAGAAAGGAGCTGAGTTCAACAGTTCCCGACTATTGTACGCGGCGAGGCGGGACAAAACCAGCGTGTCGGAGCGCGGAGGTCACGTCGGATTCGCCGGCAGCACGGCCCCTGTCACCTCGCCGAAGCCCACCCGATAGCCCGCGCCCTGACACCAGCCCGTCATCGTCACGCGGTCGCCGTCTTGCAGAAAGACCCTGCTTTCGCCGCTGGACAGGGCGAGGGGCTTGGTCCCCTTCCAGGCCAATTCCAGCAGACTGCCATAGGAATCGGCGGTGGGCCCGCTGATGGTGCCCGACGCCAGCAGGTCGCCGGGCCGCAGGTTGCAGCCGTTGACCGCATGATGGGCCAGCTGCTGGCAGATGTTCCAGTAGAGGTGTTTCGCGTTGCTGCGGCAGATGCGCTGCGGTTGCGGCATCCTGGCGCTTTGCAGCCAGACTTCGAGCTGAATATCCAGGCCCCAGTCGCCGGGGCTTTGCAGGTAGGGCAGCGGCGTCGGCTCCTGGATGGGCCCGGCGCAGCGAAACGGTTCCAGCGCGGCCAGCGGCACCACCCAGGGCGAAATCGAAGTAGCGAAGTTCTTGGCCAGGAACGGCCCCAGCGGCTGATACTCCCACTTCTGGAGGTCGCGCGCGCTCCAGTCGTTGACCAGCACCAGGCCGAAGATGTGCCGGGGCGCGGCTGCAATTGAAATCGGTTCACCCAGGGCGTTGCCCGGTCCCGTAAAGAAGCCCATCTCCAGTTCAAAGTCGAGCGAGCGACTTGGGCCGAACGTGGGAGCGGGCGCCTCGTCGGCCTTGGTCTGTCCACAAGGCCGGCGGACATCGGTGCCGCTGACGACCACGGAACTGGCCCGGCCGTGATAGGCCACCGGCAGATGCAGCCAGTTGGGCATCAGCGCGTTGTCCGGCCCGCGCAGCATGATGCCGACGTTCGTGGCATGCTGGCGCGATGAGTAGAAGTCGGTGTAATCGCCGATCTCGACAGGCAAGAGCATGCGCACGTCGGCCTGCGAGACCAGCGCCTGTGTTCGCAGGTTGACATCGTCGCGCAGCGTCGGCTCGTCGGCCTGGAGCAGCCGGGAAATGGCACCGCGCACTTCGCTCCAAACTTCGGGACCAGCGGCCAGGAAGGCGTTCAACCTGTCACCGCGAAACAACGCCTCGCGTGGTCCCAGCAAGCCGCGCGCCGCGAGAACGGCCAGGTCCAGCACCTGGTCGCCGATGGCGACTCCGATGGCGACAGGACCATCGTCGGAGCGACGGAACACCCCATACGGCAAGTTCTGGATAGGGAAGTGCGAATCCGCCGGCACCGGCACCCAGGAGCGCAGCGCGGGATCAGTGGTGGGGTCCATCGCGTCGTCCTTGTCGAATAGGCCGTTTAGCCGCGAGCCGCAGGCGAGCGCTGCGTCCCCAGC
>JAEUIF010000738.1 GCA_016795185.1 Planctomycetia bacterium
TGCCTGGACTCCTCCAGCGCATTCCGCCGAGCCGGACCCCTATGTGCCAAGCGACGCCCACTGGATCGCCTCGCTCGACGTGCGTGCGTTTGCCGGCGCGCCGCTGGTGAAAACGCATCTCGCCGCGACGCTGAAGCAGTGGTTCGCCGATGAACCCACGCTGCGCGAACTGCGGCAAGCGCTGCCGTTCGACCCGCTCGCCGACCTGGACCGGGCCACGCTGGCAGGTCCCTTGCCGCCGCAGGCAGGCCGGGGTGCGCTGATCCTGCGCGGACGTTTCGACCTGACGAAGTTGCACGCCGCCGCCGAGCGCTACGCCAAGCAGGAACCGCGCGCCTTCCGGATTCACACGGAAGAGCAACGAGCCGTCTACGAGTTCACGGAGGACGGCCGGGCCGGTCTGCCGCTCTGGATCAGCTTCCCCGATCAGGGCACGCTGCTTTGCACACCGTCGCGCCGGCAACTGAGCGAACTGCTGGATCGCAAAGGCAACACCCCGCCCACGCTGAGCAAAGAACTGACCGCGCTGCTCGCCACGGTGGACGGCCAGCAAACCGCCTGGCTGGCGGCGGTGGCCACGCCGGAACTGAAGAAGATGCTCGGCACCAGTCCGGAAACCGAGAAGCTGTTTCAGACCGTGCAGCACCTGAGCGGCGGCCTGACCGTCGGCGCGGGAGTGCAGTTAAGCTTCGTGTTGCAGACCAATCAGGCCGCGACGGCTTCCGAGTTGCGCAAGTTCCTCGAAGGCGCGCAGGCGATCCTCTCGCTCGCCGCGATGGACAGCAAGACCAACGCCCCGCTGCTCGGCTTCCTGGTCAGCAGCATCAAGCTCGGCAGCGTCAAGGATGCCGTGCTGATACGCGCGGCGGTGACGAAGGAGCAGCTTGACAAGGTCGCAAAGTAGCCCGCCGCGGATGTGGCGGGCTACTTTCCTAACACCGGCTTGGCTGCCTTGCCGTGGGGCACGACGAACGCCGGCGCTTGCGTCTGGTGCTTCTTGAGCAGCACGGCGGGCAGCTTGCCCGTGGCTTCCGCGCTCAGGCCCGCCAGGATCACGGCCGAATACCGTGGATTGTCCGGGTTCGCTGCCGCCGCGACGATGCCGCTGCCCGGATGGGCGTAGGCTTCCTGGCCGATGGTGAACGATCGAGTGCCAAAGCGCACGCTGCTCCGTTCGGCAGCGCGCTGCACCAAGCTGTTGCTGTCCGGCCGGCCGATCAGCAGCAGGTGATGTGTTTTCAATTCTTCCGACTTCACCTCGCGGTCGGACTTGATCGGCAACGTGCAATGGCACCAGTTGGTGCGCACCGCTTCCCGCAACGCCTCCGCCGCTTCCCGGTTGGCCCCTTCCTCGTCGCCGGTGCCCCAGACAATCAGCGTTTGCTCCGGCTCCTCCAGGAACGAGAGCACCGAATAGACGCTGTCCGACTCGTTGCCGGTCGGCAAGCCGGTCTGCTGTAGCCAGCGGTCGAAGAAGCCATTCAGCTTCTTGCCGGCGGTTTGCTCGCAGTGCTCCCGAAACTGCTGCGACGTGACCTCCTGCCCAGCGTGCTTGCGGCCGAACTGGTCCATCAGCTTCTCGAAGTCCTCGCGGCCCACCTGGCGGCGCAGTTCGTGCAGCAGCAATACGCCCTTGCCGCTGGCGATGCGATGCCAGTCGTCGCGGGTGTTCTCGGCGCGGATCTTTGTCAGCGGCACATCGCCCTTGACGCGGGCAGCGGCCAGGTAGTTCGAGCGGTGGGCGAACAGGGCCAGTTCGACCTGTTCTCGGTCCTCGGCGGCCAGCTGGCCGTCCTTCGCCTTGTCGCGCAGGGCGTTTTCCAGGGCGACGATCTTCTCGTAATCGGCGAAGGCCGTCGCCAGCCAGATGTCGGCATCGGTTTTCGGCAGCAGGGTGCCGTGCCAGGCGGGCACCGTCGGCGGCGCATCGTCGCCGCGCAGAAAGCTGCCGTGCGCCCCTTCCTTGTCGTGGTCGTCCGTCGCTTCAATCTTCTCCGGCAGATCGACGATGGCCGGTCCCTTGACGGTCTCCCGCGCCGGCGGCTGACCGTGCAGGATGGTCCACGGGTTACTGGCCAGCGGCCGAATCTCGGGATAGTTCTGTTTCTCCTCGTCGGTAGGCTGCCAGCTTTTGCCGCGCGGCGGTCCCCAGAGTGCCCAGCTCTTCAACTGCTTCGCCAGGTCCGTGGTCGTGTACTTGGCGTCAATGGTCACCGCCGAGCAGAGCGGCGGCGTGGTGAAGGCGATCTTGCCGAAGTCGGCGTCGATCTTGCCCTTGTAGCGGTCGTACAGTTCCAGCCAGCGGCGGTCGCGGTCGTCCGGCCTCCAGACCATGTTGGTGGGCCGTCCCGCCGTACTGGCCACGGTGTCGAGCCGCACCTGCAAGTTCTTGGTGTTGTTGCAGCCCCAGTAAAAGCCCTCGGTGCCGCCGAACCATTCGCCCTTGCTCGACCGCCAGAGCTTGTGCTTCGTGGTGCCGAGTTCGAGCATGGCGATTTCGTTGGTCTTGGTATCGCCGAGCATCCATTCGTTGGTGTACAGGCCGTTGTTGTCCTTCAGGAGAATGTCCACGGCGGCGTCGATGGTGTCGGCGTACTGCATGGCCTTGCGCGTGCGGTTGGCCACGGTCATGCCCGCTTGATGGAAGCGCGTCTGGTCAATGGTCGTTTCCAGGAGCAGCAGGCCGGCATCGTTCTGGTAGTAGTCCATGCCGCTCTGGATGCCGCCCGGATGGCTCTGCATCAGGATGCGATGGCCCTTGGTTGGTTTCACGTCGAGCCAGACGTTGAAGTGCAGCGACGGGTACAAGTTGAACATCGTGACATGGCCGAAGACGATCTTGCCGTCCTTCGTGGCCGGCCCGGTGGCGGCGAAGGCGCTGCAATGCGCCGGCTTCGGCGGCGGGTCTTTTCTCGGCTGCTGCTTCGGGAAGCGGATGCCTTCCAGACCCGTCGGCGTGGCTTCGAGGGCGGAGTCGAGCGTCTCGACCTCGGCCCAGCAGTTGAGGGCGACGATATCGACCAGGTCGAGCGGCCGGTCGTCGAACTGCGCGCCGGCGGCCACGGCCCCGTCGGCGATGCCCTTCATCTCTTCGAGGTATTCCTTGTCGAAGCGTCGCAGGAACAGCGCGTTGACCAGGGTGCGCGTCACCTTCCAGGCTTCCGCCGGGGACTTCGTGCCCTGCATGGCGGCGAAGCAGCGGACGTAGCTGGCGATCTCCGGAGCCAGCAGCCAGCCGTGCTGATAGCCGCGCTCGTAGGGTTCGCCCTCGATGTGCAGTACGATCCAGCCAGCCTGCGGGTAGCGATACGCCGGGCCATGCCGCCGCACGGAGCGCGGATCGGGCTTAAAATCCTCGGCGGGAGCATCGGCCCGGACCAGGCCCCACGGCAACAGCAGCACGGCCAGCGAGAGCAGCACGGCCAGCGAGAGCAGCACGGTACGGCGCATGACGGAGTCCTCGCAAGAAGGGCGGGCAAGCGGGTGCGGAGAGGTATGCGGTTATTCTGAAGGCTCGGCGGACGGGACGCAAGGAAAAGCAGAAAGTCGTCCGCCACTCCGCGGCGGGCGACGGTTCGCGCCGGTTGACCGCCCCTTGCCAGCCAGGTAGATTACATTGGTCCTTCGCCGTGCCCATCTCCACCGCCCCCCGAAACCACGGAGAGCTTCCTGGTGCAGCAACCCCGGAAGAAAGAACGTCGCCAACCCTGGTGGAGCAACAGTACCGTCCTGGTAGCCGCAGGCGTGCTGGCGGCGGCCGTTTGCTGGGGGTTGACGCGCGCTCCCGACAGCGTGCCGTTGCGACTGGGCGAATTCAAGCTGATGCTGCAAGACCCCGGCGCGGTGTTTCAGAACGTCCGCTACGTGGGGCGCAGCGAGCTGCGCGGCGAACTGGTGACCCGCGACCCGGTCACGGACGGCGACAAGAACGAGCCGCGCGTGCAGACCATTCCCTTCCGCACGACGATCCGCGACTACGACCCCGCGCTGCCTGAACTACTCGACCGCTACGTCGGCGCGGGCTACGAGGTCAGCGAGGACGACGCCAGTCTGCGCGGCATCTACTCACTGGTCCTCTATGTGCTGTTCATGACGTTCATGATGGGCGTCGGCTTCCTGTGCATCCGCTGGATGGCCGGCGGTTCGTCGCCGCTCAGCTTCGGCCGCAGCCGGCACAAGGTCTATGCCGAGAAAGACCTGAAGGTCAGCTTCGCCGACGTGGCCGGCATCGACGAAGCGATGGCCGAGTTGCGCGAGGTCGTCGATTTCCTGAAGTCGCCCGACAAATACCAGGCGCTGGGCGGGCGCATCCCGAAGGGCGTGCTGCTGGTTGGCCCCCCAGGCACCGGCAAGACCCTGCTGGCGAAGGCCGTGGCGGGCGAGGCCGATGTGCCGTTCTTCAGCATGTCGGGCTCCGATTTCGTCGAGATGTTCGTCGGCGTCGGCGCGGCGCGGGTCCGCGACCTCTTCGCCCAGGCGGAAGCCCGCGCCCCCTGCATCGTTTTCATCGACGAACTCGACGCGCTGGGCAAGACGCGCAGCGGCAACACCGTCGGCAGCCACGACGAGCGCGAGCAGACGCTCAACCAGTTGCTCGTCGAAATGGACGGCTTCGCCTCGAATCGCGGCGTCATCATCATGGCCGCGACCAACCGGCCCGAAACCCTCGATCCCGCGCTGCTGCGGCCGGGGCGCTTCGACCGTACCGTGGTCGTCGATCGGCCTGACATTTCCGGCCGCGAAGCGATCCTCAAAGTCCATGTCCGGCTGGTGAAAGTCGGTCAGGATGTGGATTTGAAGCACGTCGCGCGACTGACGCCCGGCTCCGTGGGCGCGGACCTGGCCAACCTCATCAACGAGGCGGCGCTGATGGCGGCCCGGCGCGGCAAGGAAGCGGTCAGCATGTCCGAGATGACCGAGGCGGTCGAACGCATGGCCGTCGGCCTGGAACGCAAGAGCCGCATCATGCCGGAGGAAGAAAAGCTGCGGACGGCCTTCCACGAGGCCGGCCATGCCCTGGTGTCGTGCGTGCTGCCCAACTGCGACCCGGTCCACAAGGTCTCGATCATCCCGCGCGGCGTCGGCGCGCTGGGCTACGTGCTCAGCCGGCCGGAAGACGACCGCTACACGATGACCAAGTCGCAACTCGACAGCTACATCAAGATGGCGCTGGGCGGCACGGTCGCCGAGGAGCTGGTCTTCGGCGAGATCGCCAACGGCGCGACCAGCGACCTGGCGAAGGTCAACCAGACCGCGCGGCGCATGGTCAAGGAATTCGGCATGAGCAGCCTGGGCCGCATCTACTTTCGCGAGAGCGAGGGCGGATTCCTGGCGCCGGGCCTATCCCTGGACGGCCCGCGCGATTACAGTGAACAAACGGCGTGCGCCATCGACCGCGAGGTGCGCAAGATCGTCGATACCGCCACTGAGGACGTGCGCGTGCTACTGCGGGGCCGTCGGCCCGCCCTGGAAGCCGTGGCCCGCAAGCTGATGGAACGCGAAGTGATCGACGGTGACGAACTGCGGCAACTGATCGCCGCCCACCCGCCGGCGGACATGCCCGTGCATCACCTGACCAACGGAGAGCAGAACCTCAATTAGCCGGTTTCGCGCCAGCGCTCGCCTTGGGCTCGCGGCTAAACGATCTCAACTACCATGCCCACACTCTTGAAACGACCTCCGCTGCAACCGAAGCACGAGATTTTCCACATCGAGCGCCTGCTAGCGCCCGAGGGCGACCCGCTGCCGCCGCGCCGACACAAGATCGTCGCGGTGCTGCCGGCCTACAACGCCGAGCGCACCCTGGCCGCCACGCTGGCCGATGTGCCGGTCGGCGCGGTCGATGAGTTCATCCTCGTGGATGACGGCAGCAGCGACCGCACCGTGCAGGTGGCCCGCGAAATGGGCCTGACGGTCGTCGAGCATCCCGAAAATCGTGGCTACGGCGGCAACCAGAAGACCTGCTACCGCATGGCCCTGGACCACGGCGCGGACATCGTGGTGATGATCCACCCCGACTACCAGTACGATAGCCGGGTGATTCCGACCGCCGTGGACATCATCGAACTGGGCATCTGCGACGTGGTGCTCGGCAGCCGCGTCCGTTCGCGCGCGGAAGCGCTGCACGGCGGCATGCCCGTCTGGAAGTATCTCGCGAATCGCTTCCTGACCACCGCCGAGAATTTTGCCCTCGGCCAGAACCTGGGCGACTTCCACAGCGGTTTCCGGGTCTATCGCCGCGAGGTGCTGGAGAAGATCCCCTTCGAGCGCAATTCCGACGACTTCGTCTTCGACACGCAGTTCCTGGTGCAAGCCGTCCGCTTCGGCTTCCGCCTGGGCGACATTCCGGTGCCGGTGCGCTACTTCGATGAGGCGAGCAGCATCAACTTCCGCCGCAGCGTCCGCTACGGCTTCGGCACCCTCGCCGCGCTCGGCGACTACTGGCTGGACCGCCTGCGGTGGCGCAAGTCGGCGCGGCTTCAGCCGCGCTGATCACGCTTGTCATGATCTGGCATGCTCTTGAACCATCCGGTAAACTGTAGAAAGTAGAGCCGCATGTTGGCACCGGACGCTGGCTGCCCCCATAGTCACCGTTCTTTCAGGCCCGAATGCTCAGGAATGGAACATCATGCCTGCCAAAACCAAGGACATGGGAATTCCGCCGGAACTCGAGGCGGACACCCAGGCCGTGCTCGAACGCCTGATGACGGGCCAGTCCTTGCCTCCACAGACCGCCCGCAGGATTCACGAGCGTGCGGAAAAGATTCGGCAAGACGTCCTGCAAAAGCACGGCGTCCTCGATATCGGTGTCCCCGCGATCCGCGAATTGCGCGGTGAACTGCCGAACCCATGAAGTACGTGATCGATTCCTCGGTGGCTTTCAAATGGGTTGTCAGCGAAGCGCATGACGGAAAAGCCCGGCAGTTGCGGGCTGAACTGCGCGGCGCGCTGCACGACTTGTTGGCACCCGATGTTTTCCCCATCGAACTCGGACATAGCCTGACCCGCGCTGAGCGACAAGGAAGAGTATCGACCGCGGACGGTTGGTCGTTCTGGCTTTCCATCCTGGGCGACAATGTGCAGCTCCATCCTTCCATTCCGCTGATGCCACGGGCCTACGCCATTTCATCGCGGATGCGCATCGGCATCTATGACTGCCTGTACGTCGCGCTGGCCGAGCGCGAAGGCTGCGAGTTCATCACGGCGGACGACCGCCTCGAGCGGAACCTGCAAACTCACTTCCCGTTCATCGTAGCGCTGGCGTCGTTGCCGTGATTGCCAGTCGCCGGCAGGCGGTCGGGCACGAAATCGCAACGACGTTTAGCAACATGCGGCATGAAACCTCACGCCCCCTTCTGCTTCCGCAGCGCCCGGCGGAAATCGCTCTGGAAGCGAGTCTCGTTGGTCCAGAGCGGCTCCAGTTGCAGCACGAACTTGAAGGCGTTGCTCTGCGCGGACCACGACTCGTAGGCCGCCTTCGCCTCCTCCCGCGATACGTCGCGCGACTTGAAGGCTTCCTCCTGCGCGTTCCGCCAGTAGCCCACCGCGCCTTGCAAGGCGTCCTCGCTCGGGCCGAGCACGTGGTCGGGCAGCTTGGTGATGAACAACTCGGCTGCCGCGATGGCCTTGCCCCGTTCCATCACGCGGGGCAGCAGGGCGTTCATGGCGTCGTACAGCACCTTGGCCTTGGCGAGTGCCTTCTTGCCCCCTTCGTGGTACTTGGCGGATTCCGGCGCGCGGACCTTTTCCGGCCCCAGCTCGCCTTCCTTGACGATGATGCCGGCGTCGGCAGCGCCAAGCCAGCCTTGCAAGGCCGCGAACGTCAGTAGCTGGCTGCGTCCCAGGGCACCGACCGCTTCCGGGCCGATGGCTTCCTCCACCGTCATCGGCGTCTTGGGGTCCTTCGCCAGTGCTTCCTCGGCCTCGGTCGCCTGGCGGTAGATTTGGTTCAGCGCGACGTTCAACTTGACCAGTTCTGCCTGGTAGTTGGCGTCGCCGGCCTCGGCCTTGGCCCCCTTGACCATCGTGGCGTAGTAGGTTTCGTGCGTCTTGCGAAACTCTTCCTTGGACTGGGCCACTTCCCGCAGCGACTTCTTGGCGATGGCCGCGTCGAGCTTCTTCAAAGCGCTCTCCACGCCGGATGACTTCTTGTAGATGCCCATGAATTTCTCGCTGGGCTTCTTCTTGCCGGTCGCGGCCTCGAACTTGGTCTTGGCGGTCTTCCACTGGTCGAGCAGAGGCATGGCTGGCTCCTTTCAAGCAAGCAGCAGGCGGTGGCCAGCGACAGCTCGCCGGCTTGGTTCGCAACTAGTTGTGTTATAGTGTTTTAGGGTTGGCGTTCGCGGTGGTTGTCTGACGCCTTCATTACGGTCGATCTCCGGCGAAGGTTCACCAACATTTTCCACGCGGCCGGAAATGACTCTGGGTCCGCCACTGCGCCGGATGGCGCAGTGGCGGACCCAGGATTGGGCGTGGTGGAGCGCCCCGCAAGCACTCCGCGCGCGCCAGCCAACGCCGTTCAAGGAGCAGGGCGCCCCAACGGTCGGGCCGGAATCCAGGTTAGGCTGCCGCGCCCGGCCGACCTGGGGCTGCGGCCTGCTCGACTCCGTCAGCCTCGACTTCTGGCCGGTAATAGACGGTGCGGTGCGGGTACGGAATCTCGATGCCGAGTGCATCGAACTTGTTCTTGATGCGGCGGAGCAGTTCGCGCCTGACCGGCCATTGCTGCAAGGGCCGCGTCTTGATGAAGAACTTGATGACGACGGCCGAATCCGCGAAGGCGTCGACGCCCAGCATTTCGGGATCGTCCAGGATTAGCGCGCCGAACGTCGGCTCGCGGCGCAGCTCGCGCCCCAGTTCGACCAGGATAGCCATCACGCGGTCCACGTCTTCCTTGTAGGCGACGCCGATATCGAAGAAGGCGCGCGACCAGCCGTGCGTCAGGTTGCTGACCGTGCTGATTGCGCCATGCGGCACGAAATGCACCACGCCGGCCATGTCGCGGAGCACGGTCACCCGCAGCGTGATCTTCTCGACCAGTCCAGACGTCTCGCCGATCTTGACCACATCATTGACGCTATACTGGTCCTCGAGCAGGACCATGAAGCCGGAAAAGTAATCGCGGATGAGATTCTGGGCGCCGAAGGCGACGGCCAAGCCGAACACGGCGGCACCGCCCATCAGGGGCAGGATCGGCACGCTGAGGGCGTCGAGCAGCATCAGGCTGCCGCCCCCCAGGATGATCAGCGAGGCCGCGTTGCGAAACACGCCGACGAGCGTTTGTGCCCGATTTTCCCGGTCCTGCTCGCTGCCGCGTTGTCCACTGTGCGCCATGAGCCGGACGACGCGCTGCCCGAAGAGGCGCACGCCGCGGTGCAGCATAAACATGCACAGCAGGATGATGAGCAGCTTCGGCAGGCAGGTCGCCATCCAGGCCAGGACATTGCGGGTGGCGAACGGATTCTCGATTTCGGCCAGCTTCTTCTCGGCGGCCTCGGCCTGCGCGCGTTCCTGGTCTGCCGCCTGTCGGGCCGCCGCCTGCTCGATGAGCAGTTGCCGTACTTCGGCCTGCAACTCGTTGAGCCGACCACTGCTGGCCTGCGCGCCCTGCTCGGCCGCCTGCCGGGACTCATTCGTGGCCGCGATCTCGTGCTGCACGTCGTCGAGCGCGGCGGGGTCCTCGACCAGGCTGCGCTGCAAGTCCTCGGCCAGGCGGCTCTCGCTTTGCTTTGCAGCCGCGGTTTTTTTCATCTGGATGTCCAGCAGGTTCTTTTCCGCCTCGATGGCGGAGCGCAGCGACTCGTTCGTTCACCGCATCCGCTTTTTGTTGGGCTTGCTGGGCCTTGTCCTTGCGCGCCTGGGCTTCGCGCTGGGCCTCCTGGCGTTCCGGGGAAGGTGGCTTGGCGGCGGTCGCCGGCGCAGACGGGGAGCCCGGTTCGGCCGGGCGAGGATTCGGTTCGGTGGGGGGTGCGCCCGCTGCGGCGGGCGGCGACGCAGCCCCTTTGGCCGGCGGCGCCTCCGGCGGGGCAGCGCTCGACGCGGCCGGGGCGGGCGTCGTCGCGGAGTCCGCCTCAATACTTGGTGCCTTGGCGGGCGCCGGCGCGCTGGTCAGTTGCTCCAGCGCTTCCCGATCCTGCCGCATTTTTTGCTGAAGCACCCCGGCTTTCGTCTGGAGATTCTTGCGTTCGGCGATGGCCAGGTTGAAGCGGTCCTGGGCGCGTTGCCAGCGTTCCGTCAACGCCTTGACTTCATTCTCCAGCGCGGCGACACCCAGCGGCGGGACGGCTTGCCGCGCTGCGGCGAGGGCCTGTTTTCGGTCGATGAGTTGCGCGTCGAGGGTCTGAAAGGCCGCCTGAGCCAGCGCATACTCTCCGTCGGGAGCTTCCAGCGTCGCCTGAATGGCGGTGAACTCGCGTTGGGCGGTTTCCAGGGCCCGCCGCAGGCGCGCGATGCGCTCGGCTTCCGATTGGCCGGATGCGCCGGCTGCGGAAACCGGCGCGACCTGACCCGCCGGTTCTGCCGGCCCGGCTGAGTCGCCAGAAGCCGTCCCGGCAACGGTGCCCGGCGGAGTGGCTGCCCGGGGCAGATGGTCCTGACCGGCCATCCAGATCAGGGACGCAGTCACGGTCAGCGCCGTCGCAATACTCATTAGCAACGTCCTTGTGTTCAATGGTTACTCCGCTACCCAGGTCTGGGGCGATTACTTCAGCTTGGGCGCGACCGGCACATGGCACCAAGTGGCTGAAGCGTCTGGCTGCTTGTTGCCGCAGACTGGCGGCCACCGACGGGCGCGAGCGCGGGCCGGATCATAACGAGCAGCACATTCGCCGCAAGAGAGGATTGGGACAGCAGTCCAGATTCGATTCCTCGGTGCGGACAACTTCAGGAACGAGTCGCCCCCGAACCTGTTCCGGGACCCCTGTTTGCATATAACAGCAACTATTAGACTTGCGACAAAACGATCCGACTGGAGGCCGTTGCAACGCACGGGCGTCAAGTCCGCGTCCACTGGCGGGTGCTTGGTTGCGGCCAGCGCAAAGTTTCGCGGTCTCAATTTACAGTTCTAAA
>JAEUIF010000786.1 GCA_016795185.1 Planctomycetia bacterium
AACGATGGTTCCGCGTCCATGTGCTTTGAGTTCATGGCCGGCAGTAGGTCGAGTTTGCTGGCCTGCCGATCGTAGAGACAGACGTCGGTCAGGCCGACGCCGCCCTTGCGATTCGAGGCGAAGGCGAGATAGCGTCCGTCACCGCTGAGCGCGGGCATGCGTTCATCCGCCGCCGGCGCGCTCAGGTTCATCAATTCGGAGAACTTTTTGCCGGCCAGGTCGTAGAGGCAGACTTGCCAGCCGGCCCCCGTGCTCCCCGGCCGGTTCCAGGCCGTGAACGCCAACCATTGGCCGTCGCCGGACAGCGCGGGCCAGCCCTGGGCATTCGGCGAGGCGTTGATGTCCGCCAGGTCCACGAGCTTCTGCTCCTTCAAATCCCAGTAGTAGATGCGCCCCGTATTGTTTTCGAGTTCGTAGGTGAAGGCGCAGAACCGGCCGTCGTGCGTCAGCGCGGGACGGGCCTCGGCGCTGGCGGCAGCGCGCGGCGTGCCCACGCTGCCGACGATCTTGCCCTGGGACACACCGTCGTGTTCGTAGAAGAAGATATTCGGGTGCTTGGGGCGCTCGCGGTAGGACGAGAGCGCGATCAGCAGCTTGGTCGCGGGCTTTTCCTGCGCGGGGAGCACAGACGAAGCCAGCACAATGGCCGCGCCGGCGGCCAGCATCAGGGTGCGCAGCATGGGAGCACCTGCAAAAACGCAAGCGGTGAGATTAGAGCAGTTTGCAAACGGGTGTAGCACTGGGCGCTACGGTCCGCACAGCGGACCCTACGAAATGCCGTAGGGTCCGCTGTGCGGACCGCTACAGCCGGTTGCAAAATGCTCTAGCCCAGCAATTCCGACACAGGGGCGGCATCGCCCAGGAACGGCCGGATGCGCGGATCGGTGTTGGTGTCGATGCCCAGCAGGCGGTAGATGGTGGCCGCCAGTTCGGGCACGCGCACCGGACGGTTGGCGGGGTAAGCTCCGAGGTTGTCGCTCGCGCCGACGACGCTGCCGCCCGGCACGCCGCCACCGGCCAGCAGCACCGAGAAGCACTTCTCCCAGTGGTCGCGCCCGCCGTACTTGTTGATCTGCGGCGTGCGCCCGAACTCCCCCGTGACCACGATGAGCGTGGATTCCAGCAGGCCGCGCTGCTGTAAATCCTCCAGCAGCGCCGACAAGCCCTGATCCAGCCGCGGACACAGCGGTGAAGCCATGCGCTCGATGCCCGGTAGGTCCGCGCCATGCACGTCCCAGCCGAGCCAGGCCGGCTCGCCGTACCAGTTGACCTGCACGTAACGGGTGCCTGCCTCGACCAGCCGCCGCGCCAACAGGCACGACTGGCCAAAGGTACTGCCGCCGTAGCGATTCCGCAGGTCTTCCTTCTCGCGTTCCAAGTCGAAGGCGGCGCGGACCTTTTCGGAAGTTAGCAGGTCGATCGCCCGCTGATAGTTCAGGTCCATCTTCTCGACGTTGGGATTGACGTGCCAGGCGGCGCGCGTCTTGTCCACCGCCGACAGCAGGTCTTCGCGCTGCTTGAAGCGTTCCGTGCCGATCTCGGCGGGCAGTGTCAGCTGGGGCAGCTGCACCTGCTTGCCGGACGGGTCTGCCACCAGCAGCGGATTGTAAGCGGAACCCAGGGTGCCCGCGCCGGCCAGGTAGCCGTTCGGGCCGACATGGACGAAGGGCGGCATGCCCGACGCTGAGCCGCCTTTCAGCTTCTGCATCACCGCGCCGATGGACGCCCCGAACTTGGACCCGCCCGAAGTCATGAAGGTGCCGCTATGCGCGCCGTCCGTGCTGGTCATGGCACGGAGCAGGGCGCAGCGATCCATCTGGCTGGCCAGTTGCGGCAACAACTCGCTGATGTGGATGCCCGAAACGTTGGTCGAAATCGCCCCATACGGCCCGCGAATGTTGATGGGCGCGTGTGTCTTGGGGTCGAAGGTTTCCAGATGGCTGGGACCGCCACTCAGGAAGATGAAGATGCACGAGGTCTCGCGGCCTCCCTTGCGACTGGCGGGGCTGGCGCCGGCGCGGAAAGCATCGGCCAACGTCAGGCCGAGGGCGCCCAGTCCACCGACGCGCAAAATTTCGCGGCGGGTGACACCCTGACAACTACTGGCGACAGCGCGGCCGATGTTCAGCATGGCGGGGTCTCCGGGCCAGGCAGGCGAGCGTTTCGCGTGGCAGCAACGCGCGGATGCGAGGCCAAATGGCGGGAAGCGGGGCAGGGGAGCGTCCATGCGCTGGGTGAAGTCTACCCGAAACGGCCAACTGCGGTGGGTTTTGTCTTTTCAAATCGCGCGTTCGGAATTCTTTACGACGTGCGGGCTTGTTGTCGTTGGGGTACGGCGCGGAATTGTGTGCTAAACCGCAAGCGGGCGGCCGGACCGCAAGCATTCACAACGTTAAGACGGCGCTGCTCCAGGTCAGGCCGCCGCCGAAGGCGACGAGGATGATGGTGTCGCCGGGTTTGGCGCGTCCGGTGCGCACGGCTTCGTCCAGGGCGAGCGGCACCGAGGCGGCCGAGGTGTTGCCGTAGCGGTCGAGGTTGATCATCACCTTGTCGAGCGGGAAGTTCATGTGCTGCACCGCCGATTCGATGATGCGCAGGTTGACCTGATGCGGGACCAGCAGGGCCACGTCGTTGACGGTCAGGCCGCAGTCGCGCATGGCGTCCTGAATCAATTCCTGCATCTTGCCGACCGCGAAGCGGTACAGTTCCCGTCCCTTGAACTTGACGGTGTGCAGTCCTTCGGCCAGCGATCGCGGCGAGGCGGGGTGCCGGGAACCGCCGCCGGGCAGCATCAGCAGGCTGGGGTTGCTGCCGTCGGCGTGGAGGCGGAAGTAATGCAGCCCACGACGGGGCGACTCCGAGCGGCCCAGCACCGCAGCGCCGGCCGCATCGCCAAAGAGGACGCAGCTGGCGCGGTCCTGGAAATCGACGATCCGGCTCAGGGTCTCCGTGCCGACGACCAGCACATGGCGGTAAGCGCCCGACTGGATGAACTGGCTGCCGACCGCCAAGGCGTAGACGAACCCGGAACAGGCGGCAAGCAGGTCAAAAGCGCCAATGGGCCGGCAGCCGAGGGCGGCCTGGAGAAAGCAGGCCGTGGAGGGGAACAGCATCTCCGGGGTGACGGTGGCGCAGACGATCAGGTCGAGATCGGAAGGATCGAGCTGGGCCGCCGCCAGTGCCTGCCGGGCCGCCGCCAAGCCCAGGCTGGCCGAGGTTTCATCCGGGCCGACGAACCGGCGCTCGCGGATGCCGGTGCGGCTGCTGATCCATTCGTCGGTGGTGTCGAGCGTGCTCTCGAAGGCCGAATTGGGCACCACCCGCGCGGGCACGGCGCTGCCCGTACCGCGGATCACCGCCCCAGACTGGTTGGTCATTCTTCACCCGCTCACGCAGTGGGTGGGCTGCGTTCAACATCCCTGGTGCGGGCCGCTCGGCCGGCCATCAGCCGAGTTGCAAGTTCTCCTGAATCTTGCACAGCTCCTGTTCGAGCAGGAACAGCCGTTCGTAGAACATCGCGACGGCCCGGTGCTTCAGTTCGGCCGAGGTGCCATTCAGTTTGCCCACACCGCCCATGAACTTGATATATTCCTCGATCCGCTCGCCGAGAATCTCAATCCGGGACAACCGCTCTTCCATGGTCGCGGGCGGCGTCAACCAGGGATCGTTCATCGGGATGAGGTTCGCCGTGGGCTTGACGGCCACCTTGGCGGCAGCGGCGATGGGCTTGACCGCCAGCTTGGCGGGGGCGACGACGGGTTTGACGGCCACCTTGGGGGCCGCCTTGGGAGCAGGTCGTACTTTCGCTTTCGTGGCCATGGCAATCTCTCAACTCGTTGGCTCGTCACGGTGAACGCATTGCCCGGCGGCGGCCAGGCCCAGCCCGCGCGGGGCTGTTCGGACCTCGGATCGCTCGGTTCGACTATCGTCTCCGCAGGCACGGCCACCGCCGCGCCCTCGCGAATCTTCGACCGCCTCTTGCTCGTAATATCAGGTAGGCATCCTTTGAACTGAAGGAATACTCATTGTACACTGTAACGGCTTGCACTCCAAGCAATTTACGACGAATGCACTTTCCGCGCGCAATGCCGGACTCTGTTATCCGAATAAACTTCCACCGTTGCCTAACTTTTTCTCGTGCCGGAGATTCTCCATGTTCGCCGCGACCTTCTCCGAATGGCCCGATCCTAACGTATTATGGGCTATAGGGATAAGCCTGACGCTGATCACCTGGTCCATCACCGACTCCTGGCGCAAGGTCCGGCGCGCGGAAATCGAGGCGGGTCTGAAGCACGAAATGTTGCAACGCGGGTTGTCGGTCGAGGAGATGGAGCGGGTGCTACGCGCCCCGCGTGGGCCGATCGAAACCGAAACTTCACCAGCAGCGGTCGAAGGTTCTCGGCCTTCGGTTCGCCAGTCGTGAACCGGGATGCCACCTGCCAGGTCCGCCAAAATCCCCGCATGGCGAAGTGGCGGAGTGGCGGACCTGGATCAACAGGTTTGGATCGGCCCGCGGTCGAGTGA
>JAEUIF010000824.1 GCA_016795185.1 Planctomycetia bacterium
CTTGCCGTCGCCCGTGATCTTGATCGTCTGGCCATTGGCCTTCCCAGCCGTCCCCTCGGTGACGCGGCGCACGCGGTACTCGCCGGCCGGCACCGCCTCGAAGGCGTAGGCCCCGTTGGCGTCGGTGGTCGCCGTGGCCACAACGACGTACTGGCCGTTTTGCAGCACTTCGAGAACGACTTGCTCGCCCGCCACGCCGGGTTCTTCCTCGCCCGGGCGGCCGTTGGCGTCGACGTCCGCGAACACGGTCCCGCTGATCACCGGCGCGGCGGCGGCGTCAGAGCCTCCCGAGGAGACGACGCCGGTGAGCAGGGAAACGAGCAGGGACGAAGCCAGTTCGCTGTTGCCTCGCGCAGCCAGGACTTGTTGGTCCGCAGGCGGGACGGCATTGTCGCGCGCGGCCACGCCGAGCAGGGTCGCGATCAGGGAATTGGCGGTCAGGCTCACCGGATTGACCGGGGAACCGCCGCCGTTCGCGCCCGGCAGGGGGAATGCCGCCAGCTGCGTGTTCGTGACGCTGGGCGTGCCGCGTTCGGGCACGGGAAACACAAACCCGGATGTCGTGATCGTCAGCACCACCTCGGGGGATGGTGCGGAATCGGCCGGCGTGGGGAGGGCGAACGCCAGGGTGTCCTCGAAGAAACCCTGGCCGGAAAAATCCAGCCGCTTGAAAGTGGCCGTGTCGGCTGTATCGAACGCCGCAAGCGACACCGTGTAGCTACCGATGGTACCCTGGTCGGCGGAGACCAGAAACTCATAGGTGTCGCCTGCCGTGACGCGCAGCACCACGAAGTGGCCGCGCGTCGTTCCGCCATGCCCGAAATGGACGAAGACATCGTCGCCCTCGACCACCGTCACGGAGGAATCGCTTTGATCCACCACGGTAATTGCCGCGCGGGGCGCTGTGGGAACCGTCAGCAGCCCCTGCATGTTGGTTGCAAACGTCGGGGTCAGGGCGATGATCGCGTAGCCGTCCTTCGCGGCAGTGAAACTGAACCGATCCGTGTCGCCGGGGCTCTCGATGCTGCCCGACTGCGTGCCGACGTGAGTGACTTCGTCGATGTTGATGAGGTGCGCTTTGGAGTCGGCAAAGTCGTCCTTGACCATGGAGAAGGAAAGCTCGTAGTTGGCGCTATGACTCTCCACAGGATCGTTCGCCACCACGCCCGACGCGCGAACCGTGTATGTGACCCCGTCTTTCACCTCGAATTGCACGATGCGGGGGTAAGCCAGGAATGGGTTCGGCGGCCCGGAAAACTGGTAGCTGATATCGGGCGATGAGACCGTCAGGTCGCCCGTGAATCGCCACTCATCATCCTCCATGGTCACGGTCATGGTGCCGGACTTGGTGGCCGTGAAACGAAACACATCCACGTCGCCGATGTAGTCGATGCGGCCCGACTGACTGCCCGTGCCGTCAGCATCCAGTTTGACGGTCTTGACCCCGGCATCCGGGAAGTCATCCGCGAAGGCATTGACCGTCAAGACGTAGGGGCCGGCAGAGTCTCGGGAGACCAGGATGCCGATCGTCTGTCCGGGCACCGTGTCGAAGACCAGTTCCTGGCCGGCGTTTGCGCCGCCATCCACGCGCACAAAGGCACGCCCCTTTGCCTTGGCGGTGAAGGCAAATAGGTCCTGGTCCCCGGCGGTTTCGAGGGTGCCTAGCTGAATGCCCAGACCCGACGCATCGAGCGGGATCATGTGCGGCGTCACAGCAGAGAAATCGCTTGCTTCCGTCGAGAGGTACAACCGATATGCCCCCACGTCGAGCCGACGGCCGGGGTTGCTCGGATCGTAGGGCACGCCGGCGGTGAACTCGTAGGTCTGGTCCGCCGTTACGTCGAACTGAACGAAGTAGTCCAGCGCTCCGGGTACCTGCGAGGCAACGGCGAAACCGATCGCGGACGGTTCATCGGCGACCGACAATTCACTGAGCATGAGTTCCTGTTCGGCCCGCATCAGGATCGAGATTTTGCCCGTGACCGTGGCCTTGAACTCAAACCTGTCCGGGATGGCGGGATCCGTGAGCGTACCGGCGTCTGCGCCCGCCCCCGCACCGTTCAGGCCGATCAGCGTGGCGAGCAAGTTGCGTTCTTCCAGCGACTCGATGGTCGGGACATAGCGATGGAAGCTAACACGCGCGACAGCGGCCGAACGGGCTGCAACCGTCGACAGCAACAGATTGCGAATGGCACGGAGCATGCTTCAATCTTGCGGTAGCGGAGTGATCGGGGCGTTTGGCAGGCCACCTTATCATAACGTGGCGGACAACAGCACCGCAAAGCCCCTTTCCTGGATGTAAGGTCTGTCGGGCGTTTCCCGGCGCGGCTTCAAAGGAAGGCTTCTCCCACGGCGCTTTCAGGCGCGGCCACTGGGGACCCTTCCGGATCGCAGCGAGGGCCCTGGCTTGGTCGCACCGCCCTGCATCAGCGCAACCGCCGTCGCCAGAGGCAACACGCCGAGCCACCAGGCCGACGAGGAAGCGTCGGGTTCGTCAAGGTCGCGCCACTCCTTGAACACTTGCTCCAATTCCGGGGCGATGTCCGCTTCCTCGTGCCAGGTAACCTGTGCCGCAGTCCCACCGAGGGCTGGCTCGGGGTGATCGAGGCTCGTCCGGCCGCGCCGGGCGGGCTTGCCGAAGTTCAGGGGCGTCGGCTTGCCGTCGCCCGTCACCTTGACCGGCTGGC
Source organism: Planctomycetia bacterium (assembly GCA_016795185.1). Lineage (GTDB taxonomy): Bacteria > Planctomycetota > Planctomycetia > Gemmatales > Gemmataceae > JAGVLI01. The sequence goes on from JAEUIF010000824.1 coordinate 2,688, forward strand.
TGGCCGGAGTGGTGAGCTTGGCACCAGAACCGGGCTGGGCTAGGCGGCGGACGCGGTACTCGCCGGCCGGCACGTTGGCGAAGGTGTAAGCCCCCTGCGCATCGGTGACCGCCGTTTCGACGACGACATATTGGCCGTCCCGCAGCGACTCCAGGACAAGAGTCTCTCCCGCCACCCCGGCTTCGCCCGCATCCCGGGAGCCGTTGCCGTCCAGGTCTTCAAACACGGTCCCGGCGACCCGAACGCCTTTGCCGCTGCGGTCACCAAACTCGGCCCCGCCAATGGGCGTCGCCGCGTCGCCGCCCCCGCCCCCACCCCCTGGTGCGATAACGCCGACGACCAGTGACGCTAAAAAGGACGAAGCAAGACCATTGGTCCCCAGCGCAGCCACGACGTTTTCGGAGGACGATACGGCATTATCGCGCGCGGCCACGGTCAGCAGCGTCGTGAGCAGGGAATTGCCGGCCGCCGTCGCCGGGCCGCTGGGGACCGTCACGGTGGGCGCACCTGGATACGCGGCTGGCAGGGAGAAAACTGCCAGGCGGGCGTTGGTTCCACCTGAACTACCAAGCGGCAGTTCAGGTTTGCCGGGCAGCCCGATGATAATTGTCAATAAGACCTGGGGGGATGATAGGCCCGGCGCTGGGATCTCGAAACTCAGTCCGTCGTCAGCGCTGTTGGAGTAGCTGTAATTCACCTGCGGTGTGGCCGCGCTAAAGGCAGCCAGCGCCACCGTGTAATCGCCAATGGTACCCAGGTCGGCGGCGACCACGAATTCGTAGGTCTGGCCTGCTTCTACCTGGATCACCACGTAATGGTCGCGCGAGAGCGCGGCGTTCCCAACCTTTGTGAAGACCCCTTTCCCGTCAGCGTCAATCCACGTTCTCGTGCTGGTGGAGGAAAGTGGACCAAGAGCGATGTCCACGGCCGGCGCGTCAGTCGTCAGCCGTCCCTGCAACTCGGTGCCCAGCGCGGCGTTCAAAGCCACGATGACGTAGCCGTCCTCCGCAGCGGTAAACTTGAACCGGTCCTGATCGCCTGGGGTATCGATGCGGCCCGACTGGCTACCAGCAACTCCCTCCGGGATGATCGCATCGAGGCCGATCGCGTGCCCTTGATTCGGTATGTCGGCGAAGTCGTCCTCAGTCATCGAGAAGGTCAGCAGATAGTCGGCGCTCAGGTCCTCGAAGGTTCCGGGCTCCGGGGGATTCCCGGCGAAGAAGCGGGGTTGAGCGCCCGACGCCGTCCCGGACACCTGAATCGTGTATTGCACACCTTCTTCGACCTGGAACTGCAAAACGCGGGGGAACTCGGTGAACTGGTTCTGGGGGCCGGTGAAGTCGTAAGTCACGGCGACGGGCTGGTCGGACGAGACCGAGAGGTCGCCCGTAAAACGCCACCAATCATCGTCTAGCGTCAGGGTCATCAGGCCGCTCTTCGCGGCCGTGAAGCGAAACACGTCCACGTCGTCGGCGCTGTTGACGCGCCCCCCGTTGATGCGGCCCGCCCGGCTTGCGAAACCCTGGGCGTTGAGTTTGACGTTCTTGACTTTATCGTCCGGGAAGTCGTCCGCGAAGTTATGAATCGTCAGGGCATAGGGACCGTTTCCCGTGACCAGCACCGCGTACGTCTGGCCCCGCGTGACGGCGATGACGAATTCCTGCTCGTCGCCACCGCCCACTCGTACAAAGGCCTGCCCCGTGGCCGTGGCCGTGAAGGCAAACAGGTCCTGGTCGTCCGGCGTTTCGAGGGTTCCCAGTTGCAGGCCAAACCCGGAGGAATCGAGCTCCAACATTTTTGGTGCCGTTGCGGAGAAATCGGCCGTTTCGGTGGACAGGTACAGTCGATAAGGGCCGACTTTGCCGCCATAGTCGTACCGGGTTAAGCCAACCAGCCCTGGTACGGCGGCATAAAATTGGTAGGTCTGTCCAGCGACCACGTCGAGTTGGAGCAGGGCATCCTGCGAACTCTTGAGCTGGGAGGCCAGTGGGATCCCGAAAGTGGGGAAAATGGTCTCGGAGTCTACGACGGTAATTGGTGTACCGGAGGCCAGTTCACCGTGCATCCTTTCAATCTCGGGATGCATCAGGATCGAGATTCGGCCGTTCACCGTGGCCAGGAACTCGAATTGGTTCTCCGTCGCCCCAATGCCGCCGGTGGTAAAGCCTGTTCCCGCTGCGTCCAGCGCGATCACCGTGGCGGCCAATAGGTTTCGGCCTTCCAGCTGCTCCAAGGCCGGCACATAGCAACGGTTGCGCTCCCGTCCGGGGGTTGCGAACCACGCACGCACGGAAGTCAGCAGGGGGTGCAGGCCACGTCTCATGGATCGATTTGCGGTAATCGAGCGAGCCGGGGCGACATTAGACCAACCAATCATACCACAGGCGACGCGGAAATCGTTGGTCCAATTCCGCGCGTATGGGGTCCATCGGGTATTCCCCGAGGAATCTCAAGGCGAAGCCTTGCCGAATTGCGCCTCCAGGCGGACGTACTGCGGTTCCTTGCGGATCGCATCGAGCGCACTGTCCTTTTGTACGGTGTCGCGCCAGAACGAGGTGCGGTCCTTCTCGGGTCGCAGATCCAGGGACTTTTGCAGCAGTTCCACGGCGCGGATGCGATAGCGGCCCGCCAGCTTCTGGTGTTCCGGTTCCTTCGTGTCGGCGGCTGCCTTGGCGGCGAGCAAAGCGTACACGCAAGCGATGTTGAAATGGCGCACCGACGACTCAGGTGCCCGCCCGAGCGCTGCTTCACCGTCCTTGATCGCCTCTCGGTAGTGCCCGAGATAGGCGTGCGCCTGCGCCCGGCCGTTCAGGGCAAACTGGTCCTTCGGTTCGAGCCGCAGGGCCTCCTGAAAGTCCCGAAGCGCCAGCGGCCAGGCCTGGCATTCCAGGTAAGCCCAGCCGCGTTCCACGTAGAGACTGGCGTCCGGTCCGGCGACCAGATAGCGGGAAAAGTCATCCACGGCGCCACCAGGATCACCTTGCTGGCCGCGCGCCCGACCGCGCAGTCGGTAAATCTCCGCCACGGGGCGGCCTCTCTCCAGGTAGCGGTCGCACGCCTGGACGGCTTCGGCAGCCCGGTCCAGTTCGAGCAGCGCCCGCACCTGAGTCAGACACGCCTCCGTGAAATCGGGCCGCAGTCGTAGTGCCGTGCCCGTGGCTTCTACGGCCTCGGCAACCTGTTTGTTCGCCAGCAGCATCTGGGCGCGCTCCAGGTGGTCGTCCGCCAGGCTGGCACTATCAGCCGGTTGAAGCTCGATGGCTCCGTTCATGTGCCGGAGCGCCGCCGGCGCGTCGCCGCGCGCCAGAGCGAGCCGGGCCTGGAGTCGATGGAAGGAAGCCGCCTTCGGAAAACGCTGCGCTGCCGATTGCAGCTGCGCCTCGGCCTCGTCCCAACGTTTGCCAGCCAGGTAGGCCGCGATCAGCGATTCGTAAGCCGGGGCCCGGTCGGGCATCAGGACGATGGCTTGCTTCAGATCGGCCACCGCATCGTCCAGCTTGCCTTGCCGATTCCGCATGCCGCCGCGATAGACCCACAGCACGTAGCGGGCTTCCGGCGACGGATTCAGTTGCAGTGCTTCCGCGAAATCCGCCTCGGCCAGCACGAATTCACCCGCGCCGCCATGCACCATGCCCCGCAAGAGATAGAGCCAGGGAAAGTCCGGCTGCCGGCTCAAGCACGCGGTCAGGCTGGCCCGCGCTTCGGCGGGGCGCTGCGAGTCCAGGTAGCGGAGCGCCAGGAAAAACTGCGCCCAGAAATGATCCGGCTGGAGGCGCAGCGTGTGATCGAAGGCCACGATTGCTTCAGTCATACGGCCCCGCTTGTACCACTCGTCGCCGAGCAGGAAGAAATCGACGGCATGAACGGGCTTCAGGGCTTGCGCGCGTTCGGACTCTTGCGCGGCGCGTTCAGCCTGGCCGAGTTGATCCAGTAAGCGCGCCCGCCGCAAGTAATATGCCTGACTGGCCGCGCCGACCTGGGCCGCGCGATCCAGTACGCGCAGACCTTCCTGGAGGGCCGCGGTCTGTTGCTTCGCTTGCTGTCCCGGCGTGGACTGAGCCTTGACGTCCGCCAGAATGAGCAGCAATCCGTAGCAGCCTTCAACAATCTCCGTCAACTCCTCCTTGCGGTAATGGTGATTCCAGACAATGGCCTGCGTGCCGTCCACGGCGACGCCGACCGTGTTGAGCGCGTCCCGGATGGCGGCGTCGGTCGTGTGCAGGTTGGCCTGGAGGTCGAAACTGGTGAACAGCGTGCCGTACTGGAACAATGCCTCGTCCCGTTTGATGGTGAAACGCTTGTACTGCTCCTGCGCCTGCCGCCGTGCGGCCAGGGCCTCCAGGTGGCGCGCGGTCTCGGCGCGCAGGCCCTCGGCGGTGGCCTTCAGGTCCGTCAATGCCGGTTCCGTGCCGATCTGCGCCAGAGCGCTGGTGAGGTGCAGATTGGCATTCTGCCAGTCCTCAACCTTGGTCGCCGCCTCACCGGCGAAGACCAGCTTTTGTGCATCCGTCCGCAGCAGAGCGAGTCGCTGGTTCTCGCGTTCCCGCGCGGCACGCATCAGCAGCAGGACCGCCGTCAAACCGACCAGGGCGACGGCGATGGCCGCGGCGCAGGCGGTGACCAGGGTCCGGTGGCGCTTGATCCACCGACGGGCGCGGCCGTACCACGGTTCACGCCAGGCCGTGACTGGCTCGTCGGCCAGCCAGTTTTCCAGATCGGCGGCCAGGGACTGGGCCGTCGGATAACGGCCTTCCGGTTGGACGGCCATGGCCTTCAAACAGATGCCTTCCAGAGCGCGGGGCACGTCGGGCTTCACGCGGCGCGGCGGGGGAAAGTCGCCTTGCCGGACCCGCTCCAGGATGTGGGCGACCTCGCGCCCCTGGAATGGAGCGTGGCCGGTCAGCACGCAATAGAGCGTGGCACCGAGGCTGTAGACGTCGCTGGGCGGCCCCAGACGGTCGAGCTCGCCAGCCGCCTGTTCCGGACTCATGAAGTGCGGTGTACCCACCGCCCGGCCCATTTGCGTGGCAGTCGCATCGTCCTCGGCTACGGGGTGCAGGGCCTGGCCCGCGGGCGCGGGGCCGTTTTCCGGTTGCGCCAGCGTCCGGGCCAATCCCCAGTCGACGACCAAGGTCTCGCCGAATTCGCCGAGCATGACATTCGCGGGTTTCAAGTCCCGGTGCAATACCCCTCGGTTGTGGGCATAGGCGACGGCGTTGCAGATGCCGATGAACTGCCGCAGCAGCTTGTGAAAATCGAGCGCACGCTGGCCCGGATCGCGGCCCGAGCTATCGGCCTGATGAAAGCGCGCGATGGCTTCCTGGAGGCTGTCTCCCTTGATGAAGCGCATGGCATAATAGGGACGCCCATCGGCATAGTGCCCCAGGCCGTACACCGGCACGATGCCGGGATGTTCGAGCCGGCCGGTGATGCGCGCTTCGCGCAGAAACCGCTCGCGCGATTCGCGGTCATCGGCGTAACGAAACTGGATCTCCTTGAGGGCGACTTCGCGGTCGAGTTCGCCGTCGTGTGCCACCGATACCTGACCGAGACCGCCCTTGGCATGCAGCTGTAGCACGTGATAACGCATGCCGCCGCGCGCGGCGGACGACTCGGACGACTCGGCATGGCCCTCGCAGAGCGTATTCTGGTCAACGAATCCCGGCGCCTGGCTGGCGTAAGGGTCCGTGGCTGCCGGCGACGATGGCGCATCACGGGACACCGGAGGCGCGCCGGGCGGAAAAGTAGCGTAGGCGTCCGCCGGCGGAACGGGATTCAATTCTGGGGGATGGTTGACCAGTTCGGGAGAAGGGCGACTGGGCCTGACCGGCGCGACGTCGGTCGGCACCCGGGGCGGTGGCAAACCGGTCGCGAACTCATCCGCCGCCGAATCCGTGCCCGCTTCGGTCGAAGGCACACCGGACAGGGAAGCATTGGGGTCCGACGGCGAGTCGGCAGGCGCGGCTGATTCGGCCATGAAAGTCTCCACCTATCCATCCAAAATTGCCGACCTGCCCGTGATTATGGACCGGCCGCAACGCACGGGACAAGTGGATTATAGTCCGCCAACACGACGGTAGCCGACTCAACCGACCCGCAGTCTATTTCCCCCCCAGTTCCCAGACCGGATCGAAGTGTTCCGGCTCTTGCACCAAGGCGTTGGCGGCGCGCGCCAGTAGGATGAGTGAAGGGCCGTCGAGCGGGAAGTCGCCGAGTACCCGGCCCAGGGAAGCAGCCGACTGGCGGAACTCGCCGCGCTCGAACTCCGCCAGCGCCGCTTCGTAGCCCGTCCTCAGCGCCGCCCAGTCCGCGGAAGCGGTCGGTGCCAGTTCGTATAGGGCCACTGGCTCCGGAATGTTGACGACGCGCACCTGGCAGAGCCGCCGCGCGCGGAATTCATCCCCCAGGCGCGCGCGGGTGGCCTCGGTGATCAGCAGCGGGGTCTTGAGGTACTTGGTCGCGCCCTGGACGCGGCTGGCGAGGTTGACGGTGTTGCCCAGGGGCCCATACATCCGTCGGCGGGTGGAGCCTGTGTTGCCTACTCGCGCCGGGCCGGTATTGACGCCGACCCCCACCGCCAACGGTGCGCCCAGCGTGCCGCGCCAGCGCTCGTCGAGAGCGGGCAAGCATTCGAGCATCCGCAGGGCCGCCCGGCAGGCGAGCGCGGCGTGGTCCGGTTGCGCTTCCGGAGCGCCCCACATGGCCATCAACTCGTCGCCGATGTAGTTGACCAGCACGCCGCCGTGCTCGTACACACAGGCGGATAGAGCTTCCATCACGCTGCCAATCCATTCAAAAGTCTTGACCGGCCCGAGCTGGCTGCTGATGCGGCTGAAACCGCGGATATCGCAGAACAGCAACGTGACATCCGCGTCGCGGCCTTCGAGCAAGTCGGGCTGTGTCGCCAGCTGGCGCGCCAGTTGCGGCGTGAAGTACTGCTCGAACTGCACCTGAGCGCGCACGGCAGCCTGTTCCTGCTCGACGCGCGATAGGCCCGCCGCCACGCCGCTGGCGAGCAGTTCGACGAGCATGGCGTCGAGCTTGCTCACGGGGCGTGCGCCGGCATCGCCTTGCCGGCGGTCGCCGTACAGTGCGCCGATCACGTCGCCGTTGCGGTCGCTGATAGGCGCGGCTACCACGGCCTTGATTTCGACCAGGCTGGCCGCGGCCTGCGCCGGCGTGTTCCAGAAGGTGCGCTTTTCTTCAAGGACGCGGCTGAGCACCTGCCGGCTCGGACGCCAGGAGGCGTCGGCGCGACCGCCATCGGCTTGGGCCGCCACGTGCCAATCGTCGCCGTCGCGCACGAGTACGCGCCCGGAATCCATGTCCACCAGATCGACCATGGCGCGGGCGGCCTTGTCGAAAAAATCCGAAGCGCCCGCGGCACTTTGCAAGACGGCCAGCGCCGTGTGCAGCCAGGGCATGAGCGTTTCGAGCGAGATGCTGTCCGTGCTGGCGGAGAACTTCTTCAGCTGCCGCGACATTTCTTCGCGGCGCGGCGCCCGCGTGACTTCGACCAGGCTTTGCAGCGGCGCTGCCGTCGCGTCGTCGGCTTCGTCTGGCTGAAAGCGCACCGACCGCTTGCCGAACGACACGACGACGGGCAACCGGACCTCGCGCGCGCCGCCGGGCGCCAGTTGGCTGCCATCGGTCAGACGCACGGGCAGGGTGTTGCTCAGGTTCTGGAGCCGGGCGCGGTCATTCGCCAGCGGTTCGATGCGCAGGTGTTTACGCGAGAAGGAAGTTTCGTCGAGGCGCGCGATCACGACCCGCCAGACGCCAGCGATCCGGGCGGTGTGGTAGGGAGGCGCTTCCTTGTCGGTGGCTCGGCCCAGTTCCACGATGCCTTGCACATCGGCCGTGTGAACCAGCTGATGGTCGTCGAAAACGCGGACTTGCCAGCGATCGGCCACGATGGAGACCTCCCGACAAACGGCCCGCGCGGAGCAGGAATGCGCTGCGCCTTCCCTGGTCGGCCCTTGTCCGGGCGGGGTGAGTGATTATCCCTCAGTCCGCGGTCCGCGCCTACCGGCGCGCTGCAAATTCAGGGCCTCGTCGCAGTAGGGGAGCAGCGCGGCGAAAGTGCGGGGCTGGAATGGTCGGGATGGTCCGGGTAGATGCAAATCGGCGTGCGTGTGTGGGCGGCATTGGCCGGGATCAGCTGGCCCGCCGCATTGCGCCTGGCGCAACCTGGCGGGCACGGCGGTTCTGCGCGAAGAACAGGCCGGTCCTGGGGTCATGTTCGCTGTGCTCGACCTTCACGTTGAACCCTTGCCCTTGCAGGTATTCCTGAAGCAGTGCGGTCGTGAAGCAGGCATGGCCGGGAACCTGGAACACGGCAGGGAAGTCGCCCAGGTGGTACTCGCCGCAGATGGCGTCGATGCGCGGCAAGGTGGACGAGGTGAGCAGGATCGGCCATTCGGAGCCGGCGCAATCGAGTTTGAGCAAGCGGATACCGCGGGGATGCTGCCGCCCAATCTGCTCGACCAGTTCGTCGAAGCGAATGACGGGCACCGCGATACCCACATCGAAATCCGTGACGCGGCCGGTGCCGGCTTCCGTGTCGTGCGTTCTGTGGAAATGGACCAGCGGCGTGCGCGCGTCGGATTTCCAGACCGCGCCGTGAATGGCGCGCGCCCGTGCGCCGTAGGGTTCCAGGTTCTCTTTGAGCAACCGGCAGGCGCCTTCATCGGCTTCGCAGCAGTAGACCGTACCAGCGCCGCGACGCAGGACCGCGCAGGCGAATGAGCCCGTCTGAGCACCGATATCGAGGACCACGTCATGCGGACCGAAGCGCGCGGGCAACCGATATTCGTTGCCCATGACCACGGTGCGGAAGACGCGCCGATCGGTGCCGCCCGGCCGCATTTGCCAGTGTCGGGGCTGGTTCCAGCTCGCCGCCAAACGCCGATACCAATCGGTGAGGAGCCCCATGTCACCATCCTCGGTCGGCCACACCGTCCCCATGCAACGCCAAGGTCTGGATCAACCGCCGTTGGCAGCGGCCGAGGCCGCGCCCGCAGTACGATTCGTGCGATCCGCACCACTGATGGCGATAGCGCCGGGGAGCAATTTGAGGTGCTGTAAGTAAACCGTCGGGTCCTTGCGGCCCGATCCGAACCGCAACAGTGCTACCGGGCGGTTGTTGTAGCGGTACCACGACATTTCCACGTCCGAGCCCTGGCGGCGAATCGACTCGGCGAAACGCTCCAGCACCGATTGCAGCGCGATCGGCATCGCGCCGACGCGCATGCCCTGTACCTCCAGTGCGATGACGTTCGGTTCGTTGGCCGCCAACCAGATGTTCAGGTCGAGCGTGACGACCGTGCTCCAGCGCTTGCCGCCGTAGCGGAAGCCGAGCCGGACGCGGTCCTCCTCGAAGACCACGCGCGGCGCGCTGACCTTGTCCGGAAACACCGCCTGGTCCCCCGTGTGCAGCCGGAGGTAGTCCTCCTCGAAGTAGCTGTTGATCTGCTCTTCGGTGAAGCGCGCGCCCCATTTCTTATCGTTGATGATGCCGCCGATCAGGTTGGTCAATTCGCTGCGGAAATCGGTGGACCACTGCTGCCGTTGCGCTCCGGGCGGCAGGGCGGCGCGGCGGTAGAATTCGGGTTCGTGGCGGAGCATCAGGCCCAGGACGAGCACGATCAGGCCCACGGTCACCAGGGTGAACCCGCACGTCCAGGCAAAGGATTTTCGGCTCATCGACATGGCCCCGTGGAGGCGAGGGAAACGACGAACGCACAGTCCCCGCCGCGGCAGGGGCCAGCGCGGCGGGGACTCTAGCGGTGCGGCGACGCGCGGTCAAGCCGCCTTTGGCTCCGAGTAGGCTGCGCAGAGTTCGTAACCCACGCGGGTTGCCGTCCCGGTCATTTCCAGAATTCCTTTTGTCGGGGTTGCGGCTTGGCGACGGGCACCGGCACAGTCGGTCCCTGGGCGTAACCTTGCAGCAACTCCTCGGACTTCGCCCAGAGTGCCGCCACCTCGGTAGGATCGGGCCGCTTGCGATCAAGCAGTTCGGCCAGCAACTCTGCCAGGCCCGCCAGTTCCTCGCCGGGCACCAGCACCTGCTGCGCGTCCTGGATGAACAGAGCCAGCCGTTCGGCCAGGACGTGTAGACTGGCCAGCCTATCGCCGAGACGGTTCTGCCGTAGGTCAGCGAGCATCGACTTGGCCCAACGACGCAGCCGCTCTTCGGGCTCCTCGACGGGTGTGATCAGGATGATGATGGCCTGCCCGTGCTCAGTTGGTTCGAGCTTCACTTGCAGGTCGTACTGACGACCACCTACCACATATTTGATTGATCCGTGCTGGTCCGCGTGTTTTTCCGCGATGTCGATACCGGCCAGGAACTTGATGCGGTTCAACAAGCTCGAATACAGCCGGATCGGCGGCGCATCGCGTTCCACCCATTGCCCATCGATCCGATAGCGGACCGGAATGCGGTCGGCCAAGGGTGCGAGGTGAATTTCCGGACTGCGCAGGTTGATTGCTTCGAGAATCATCAGGTTCACCAGCTTGACGATCGCGGTATGCTTCGGATTCGCCCGGTGGTTGTCACTGGACCCGCCTTCGGTGAAGTCGAGCGCGGTATCGGTGAATTCGCTGATGCAGCTATCGACCGAATCCCGATCCTTGCCATCGAAATGGCGGTCGATGGCTTCCTTGAGTTCGGCCGCCGGCGCTTGCACCGGAACGATGTCCTTGTCGAGAATGAAGCGCAGCTTTTCGATCGTGTCCTGATCGTGGGGGTTGCTCATCAGGACGTGCAGCGTGCCGTTGCCGTCGTCGTGCAACGGCAGCACCTGGTTCTCGCGGGCCACCGATTCGGGGATTTGCTCGATGACCGACGGCGGCATGGTCACGTCCGCCAGGCTGTCGATGGCTTCGATTTCTTCCTCGGCTTCCTCGCATTCCTCGATGGCCAGCTCGAATTCAGAGCTTTCCAGGTCGGTGTCAGCTGGGTCGATAGGTACGGCCTGCGAGCGCGATTCATCCCCCAGATCGTCGGCATCGAAGTCGGTGAAGATGTCCTTGCGGTTCGCGTTGCTCATTCCAGGCACCAATGGAGCGCTGGCGGCAGCCGGCCGCGGTGCGGACGGCGGAGCAGGCGGCAGTGCATCACGCGCCGCATCGTCCAGTGCGAGCATCGTCTTTTTGCTCACCCGACCGCCAACATTGATCTCCTGGAGCACCTGCTTGGCCAGCATCGTTTTTCTGGCTGCCGACTTGCCGGCTTCTGCATTGCTTTTGGCTGCTGGCGTCTCGGCGAGACGGCAAGACAACTCAAACTCCGCAGTCGGAATGCCCAGTACCCGGTCCGTCTTCTCCAGCATGTCCCAGCCGGCGGGCGGTTCGACCGCCTGCGTGACCTTGTGCAGTCGGCCGCCATCGTTGACGACCTCGGCACGGTCCACTGCCACGAACGCCGTGAAACGGCAGAGGACGCCGAAGCGCAGCGATGTTTCCACGATCTGCTGTTCGACCAAATGTGGATTGCCGACGCCGATGGCGTAGCGGTCTTCGAGTTCGCGAATGCGACCACGCGCCCAGACGCAGGGCACCGCCAGGCCAGGACTGCGGCGCGGTGCCAGCTTCTGCGCCCAGGGCTTGCCGGCGACATCGCGGCCTTCGACTGCTATCGAGCCTTCGGCCGCTCCAGCGTAGCGACCGAAAATGAACAATGGCGCGCCTGCAAAAAGGTCGGGCAGCCGGCCGGGCACCAGCGAATCCGCCTGAATGTTCAGGCCCGCGGGCTTGACCTGCACGTCGGAAAGAAGCGCGGTGCCGATCTGGCGGTGAATCTGCTCCATCACCTCGTCGAGCCGGACTTCGGATTCCACCGATTCGCAGCTGCCGCCGCCCAGCGCCGCAAGGCGCTTCAGGAACGCATCGTTGGCGGCCATGTCGATGCCCAGGGTAAAGATGCGCAGCCGGCCGACGCGCGTGCCCAGCGTCTGCAAGAGTTGGTCTTCGTTGCCGACCTGGCCGTCGGTGACGAGGACCAGGATGCGGTCGCGCGTGGGGTCGTCGCCGCCGAGCGTGGTCAGGGCGAGTTCGAGCGGCCGGGCCATTTCGGTGCCATTCCTGCTGTCGATCTTGGTCAGGAATTCCACGGCCTGGAAGCGCTGCCGGTCGCCGCCGTGTACCAGGCCCCAGCCGTTGAAGGGCTTCGGCACTTCGACGGTGTCGTCGAAGGCGTAGACCGTGAAGCGGTCGCGCTCGGTCAGCGTGTCCACCATGCGACTCATCGCCCGGCGGGCGCAGACCATTTTCCAGCCTTCCATGCTGCCGGAGCGGTCCAGCACGAAGATCACGTCGCGCGGCCGCTGGGCCTTCTCGACGCCCTGCGGCGGCACCAGGGTCAGGAGGAAGGTGCCTTCGGGGCCGCCGTCGTCGGGCCGCAGACTGAGCGCGGTTTGCAGTGCTTCGCTCGCCACGCGGAAACGCAGGATGAAATCGCGGTTGAGCCGTTCGCCGGGGTGCAGCCGGATGACGCGCACGCCGTCGGCGTTGGCCTCGTGCATGACGGAATGCAGGCTGGAACGGAAGTCGCGCATCAGCAGGCTGCCGGGCTGGATCGCCACGGTGAGAGAAAGCTGCACCGGGTTCGGATAGCCCGGCAGCAGCACTGGCGGCGAGATGCGCGAGGCGTCGGGCACCGCATCCGTATCACTGGCGACACCGCTGCCGACCGAGGGACCGGACAGCGGCTTGCCGGGTATGTAGCGCGGCGCGACCACGAGCGGGAAGCGGAAGGTCGCCTCGCCGTCGCTGTACTGCAAGGGGCCGACGAGCATCAGCGAGATTTTCGCCGCCTCGCCCGGCAGCAGATTGCCGACGCGAATGCTGAAGACGCCCGAACGCTCCTCCTCGGTGATCGCGGCCCGGTAGCCGCTCTGGATGGCCTGCTGGTATTGTCGGCGCGCCTCGCCGCGCTCGCGCAGCACGCCTTCGGTGACCCGGCCGTTCACTTCCATGCGGAAGCGCGTGACTGCCGCGCGGTCCGGCAACGGGAAGATGTAGGTCGCCTCCAGAGGTTCATCAAAGGTGTTGATGAAGGTCTGACAGATGGACACCTCGCCGAGCAGGCCGTCAATGCGGGCCTGCACGTGCATGGCCTGCAAGGGCAGCTGGCCCCGTGCGGTGGACAGCCCGCCGAAACCGGCCTCCGGGCCGGCGGCCTGGGCGACCTGGGACGGTTGCAGTTCATCTTCCCGGAGCAGGGCAAGCGGCTGAGTCACGAGTGGTCTCCTTCCGGACGCGGGCCGAGCAAGCGGCGCGCATGGAGCAACTTGAGCAGAGGCGCCGCCACGGCGCGAAGCGCCTCGAGGTCGTCGGTTTCCAGCGGGCGAAGCGTGGACAGCAGCAACGTGACGTCGGCGGCGAGCGGCACTCCCTGCAAGGGGACGTGAGGTTGGGCGGAGGCCGCTATTTCAAGAGGGCGCTGGTCGCGCGGAGGTTCAGCCGGCCGCGCTTTCCAGAATTCTTCGCGCGTTTCTGCCTTCACCTCCACTCCCTTTTCCGCAGGGGAAAAAGGGAACAGCGGGAGCCGAGCGATCTCTGCGAGCTTGCGGTCGGTCTGGCCCAGTAATTTCTCCTGAATCTCCGCCAGGGCCAGGCCGCGCGCCTGTAGCCGCTTCACCGCGACCAACTGCAAGAGATGGCGTCGCGCATAGAGCGCCGTCCGGCCGCGCATCTGGGCCGGGCGGTCCAGCAGGCCGAGCGTCGTGTAGTAGCGAATCGTCCGCAAGTCGGGGACCGAGCGCACGCGCCCGTTGGGCGCGCCGTCGTAATCGCTCGCCAGGGCCAGGGCGACCTGCGAGCCCAGCTCGTCGATGGTCCAGAGTTGGCCGGTGTTGCTCATGTCTTGACTAATTTAACACTGTTATATGACAGTGTCAAATAGAGTGCAAAAAAAACTGGGTCCGCCACGCTGCCGGATGGCAGTTTGGCGAACCCAGGTTGTGCTAAACCGCAAGCGGGATCATGCGCAGCCGCGAGCGGTTACGTTCCCTGTTCCCAGCCGGTCATGTACTTCTGCTGCTCGGCGGTCAGGGTGTCGATTTCGATGCCCATCGATTCGAGCTTGTGCTTCGCGATGTAGTGCTCGACCTCGACCGGGACCGGATGCACGGTGTTGCTGAGCTTGCCCTTGTTCTTGATGCAGTACTCGGTCGTCAGCGCCTGGGTGGCGAAGCTCATGTCCATGACGCTCGGCGGATGGCCCTCCGCCGTGGCCAGGTTGACCAGACGGCCCTGACCGAGCACGCAGATGCGCTTGTTGCCCTTGAGGCGATATTCATCGACTTGCGGGCGGACGTTCATGGTCACTTCCTCGGCCAGCGCCTTGAGGGCGGGCAGTTCCAGTTCCACGTCGAAGTGGCCGCTGTTGCAAACAATCGCGCCGTCCTTCATCTTGGCAAAGTGCTCGCGGCGGATGACGCCGGAGTTGCCTGTCACGGTGATGAAGACGTCGCCGATCTCGGCCGCTTTGACGATGGGCATCACCTGAAAGCCGTCCATCGCTGCTTCCAGGGCACGGACCGGATCGACCTCGGTGATGACGACGATCGCGCCCAGGCCGCGCGCCCGCAGGGCCACGCCCTTGCCGCACCAGCCGTACCCGCAAACCACGACCTTCCGGCCGGCCAGCAGGTGGTTCGTGGCGCGGATGATGCCGTCGATCGTGCTCTGGCCGGTGCCGTAGCGGTTGTCGAAGAAGTGCTTGGTCTGGGCGTCGTTGACGGCCACGACCGGGAACTTCAGCACCCCGTCCTTCTCCATCGCCCGCAGCCGGGTGACGCCGGTGGTCGTCTCTTCCATGCTGCCGATGATCTGGCTGATGCACTTCTGGCGGTCGGCGGGGCTGAGCTTCTTGGCCCAGGCGCGGACGGGAGCTTCCACATCATCCAGCCGGTCCAAAGCGACGAAGACCAGAGCGCTGACCAGGTCCGCGCCGTCGTCCATAGTCACGTGCGGGCCGTGTTCCAGCGCGGCGACGATGTGCTGGTAGTAGGTTTCCTTGTTCTCCTCGCGCACCGCGTAGGTGGGGATATCGAAATCGTGCACCAGACTGGCGGCCACGTCGTCCTGGGTCGAAAGCGGGTTGCTGGCGCAGAGCAGCATGTCCGCGCCGCCGGCTTTCAGGGTGCGGATCAGGTTGGCGGTCTCGCAGGTGACGTGCAGGCAGGCCGACATCTTCAATCCTGCCAGCGGCTTTTCCTTCTCGAAGCGCTCACGGATGCGGGCCAGCACCGGCATATCGCGGTCGGCCCAAAGAATGCGCTTCTTGCCCTGAGGGGCGAGCTTGGGGTCCTTGATGTCGCAGCGAGACGCGGTGGCGGTGGCCATGAATCATCCTTTCGTCGGTGAAGTAATCCGTTTAGCCGCGAGCCGGACGCGATCCCCGCTTGCGGTTTAGCACCGGGTGATCGGGTCGGGTTCGCGACTAAACCGCGGAGCGGGCATTATCGATAAAACGCTTCATTTTGTCCACCTCCTTGACGCCCGGCGCGGACTCGACGCCGCTAGCCACGTCGATGCCGTAAGGCCGCACGATGCGCACCGCCTCGGCGACGTTGTCCGGCGTCAGGCCGCCGGCAAGGATCAGCGGCACATCCGGCCGATAGTTCGCCAGCAGTTCCCAAGGCGCGGTCTGCCCGGTGCCGCCGAGCAGTCCCTTGTGAAAGCCATCAATGAGAATGGCGCGGGGCGACCAGCCCTGGCGGCGCACCAGGTCGAGCACGCCGGGAATGCGTTCGAGGCTTTCGCGATCAGGCACCGCGAAGGCGACGAGCAGATTGGACCGATGCGTATCGACCGTGGGCTGGTTCAGCGTTAGTTCGGCGGGCTCGCCGTGCCATTGCAGGGTGCGCAGACCGAAGCCATCGGCCACGAGTTGCATGCGGAGCAGGTCGGTGAAGACGCCCACCGGCTCGATGAAGGGCGGCAGGCGCTGCAAAATTTCCTGCGCTATCTCGGTCGCCACGCAGCGCGGCGAGGCCGGGTGAAAATTCAGCCCGACGGCATCGGCCCCGAGTTGGGCCGCCGCGAGGGCGTCCGCCACGCGGGTGACGCCGCAGATCTTGATGCGCACGGAAGCAGTCATTGCAGAAAATGTAGGGGGCGGACCGTCAAGTTGCAAGCCAGGCTCGACGGGGCGATCGGAGAACGAGTTCGTCAGCGAAGCAAACTGATAGCTGACAGCTTATAGCTGTCAGCTATCAGTTTGTTTTTGCCTGGGAGAGGCGCATCCGGTTGCAAGTCGTCTCGCCCCAGGCTATGATTTCAGTGCTTCCTGAAAGGAATAAAACTCATGAAACTTCGCAAGGCCGACCGCACCCAGCGCTTGCAGGAAGTGGAAGACCGCTTCGTGGACCTGTGGGACACGATGAGCGCCCTGTGGGGCATCTCGCCGACGATGGCGCGCATTCACGGCGTGCTCTACATCACTGGCCAGGCGCTGTCGATGGACGACATCATGGCCCGGCTGGCGATCTCGCGCGGCAACGTCAGCATGAACCTGTCGAAGCTGGTCGAATGGGGCCTGGTCCGCCGCGTCCACAAGCGAGGCAGCCGCCGCGATTATTACGAATCGCTCAGCGACGTCTGGGAAATGTTCACCCTGGTCGCCCAGCAACGCAAGCGCCGCGAGATCGATCCGATTCTCAACACGCTGCGCCACTGCCAGGAAATGCTCGGCGAATTGAAGGACGACGCGACGGCGCGAGAGCGCGGCGAACGCATCGGCGAGTTGTTGAAATTCCTGACGATGATGGAAAGCCTGGCGCGGCGTTTCTTCGAGACGCACCAGGGTCTGAAGATGGCGGTGGGGCTGCTGGCACGGGAGAGCGAGTAGCGTTCGCCGTTTACGTTTAGCCGCGAGCCGAAGGCGAGCGCTCACCACCCTCATCAAAATGTCTCCGGGCCAGCGCCAGCGCCCCATGCACCACCACTTCCTCGCCGAGCGCCGCCGGCACGATGTCGTAACAGTTGGCGAACGGCTTGAAGACCCGCTCGGCCACCAGGCGGCGCAGTGGCTCGAACAGCAGTTGCTCGCCCATCAGTGAGACGCCGCCACCGATGACGATGCGGCGAGGGCAGAGCAAGGTGATTGTGTCACGAATCCCTGATGCCAGGCATTCCCATGCTCGGTCGAGCACGGCCTGAGCGAAGCGATTGCCTCGTTTGGCAGCCTGCGCAATTTGCTCCGCCGTCAGTTTCTCTAACGAGCGGCCCGCGAGTCCTTCAAGTTCTTCCATGCCATCATCACTACCGAGCCAGTGCCTTGCCTCGTCACAAATCCCCCAGCCCGAGGCGTATCCTTCCAGAGTTACTTTGCCGAGTCGAGAGTTGTAGTTTGGCCAGATCGTGAGATGCCCAATCTCCGCCGCCCCGCGCCCGCAACCGCGATAAATCTCCCCGTTGATAATCAAGCCGCCGCCGATACCCGAGCCGATGGTGATGTAGAAGATCGGCGACAGGCCCTTGCCCGCGCCGAAGAGCGCTTCGCCCAGGCCGGCGCAATCGGCGTCGTTGCCCAGGATGGCGGGCAGGCCAACGATGTCGGAGATCCAGTCTTGCAGCGGGAAATCGTCCCAGCCTTCGATCTGGTGTGACTTGATGACCGTGTGCGTGGCATCGTCCACTGGGCCGCCGAAGCCGACGCCCACGGCGCAGACTTCGCTCAGCGGCAAACCGGCCTTGGCAAGTAACTCAGGCAGTCCGTTAGTGATCTGCCGTCGGATGCCGTCCGCGCCCTGGGCCGGTTCGACCGTCCCGCGCCACAGGGCCTTCAGGGTGCCGTCGCCGGGGCCGATGCCGAGTTGCAGTTTGGTGCCGCCGATTTCGATTCCGAGGTAGTGCATCCGCTCCCCTCCGGGTCGCGGCTAAACGCGCCCATTAGTACGAAATCCGTTTCAGCATGTTATCGACGACCCAGTGGAACGCCGTCAGGTGGACCGATTCGACGATGCCCATGTCGTCCAGGGCCACATGCAAATTGTGCTGCGCTAGTCCCTTCAACTTGCCGCCGCCAAAGCCGGTGCAGCCGAAGGTCTTCAGGCCGTTCTTGTTGGCCCACTCGACGGCGCGGAGAATGTTCGGACTGTTGCCCGAGCCGCTGATGGCCACGAGCAGGTCGCCGGGGTTGGCCAGGTTCTTGAGTTGTTCGAGGAAGACGCGCTCGAAGCCTTCATCGTTGCCCCAGGCCAGAATGTACGGCGTGTTGTCCGTCAGACTAAGCACGCGCAGCCGCTTCTTATTGTCGTTGTCGAAATCCTCGCGGCGCAGGCTGCCCTTGCCGAGGTCCTCGCAGAAGTGCGAAGCGTTCGAGCCGCTGCCGCCGTTGCCGATGATGAAGACGGTCTGCCGTTTCTCGTAGCACTCGAAGATGGCGTCGGCCAGCGCCCGCACCTGAGTGACGTCGAGCTTGCGCAGCTCCTCGCACACCTTGTCCATGAAGGGGGCTACGTCGAGTTTCACGCCGAGCATAGGTCATCCTTTCCGTTCGTCGAGCCAGTTTTCCAATCGCAAGCCGGCCACCAGGCGAAAGTCGCGCCGGTTGGCGGACAAGAGCAGGGCGTCGTGTACCAGAGCGATGCAGGCGATCTTCAGGTCCATGCTGCCGATGCGGACTTTCTGTTTCCGCTGACGCTCGAATTCATCGGCGGCAGGGAGGTCGAAGGGCAGACGGCGAAATCTGCTGAAGAAATCGAACATCACCAACAGAGATTCATATGCAGTCAATTGCTGGTGAACGTGCCGGTGCCGGTTAATTTCGGCAAGCCAGCCTCGCGTTTGTTCTTCAATCGTCACGATGGCAACCCGAATGTCCTTGTCCTCGGCCGCCGCCAAACGCTCGCTCAGGCGTATCGAAGCTGGGCTGCCCTGATACTTCAGTACGGAAACATGATCCGTATCCAGCACGATCATGACTGAACCTGTTTGCGGCCCTTGGATGCCTTGGGTCTAGTGCGCCTACGGTCCGCTTCGCGATATTTCCGGCCCGCTTCGTCGATCCGCTTCATGGCTTCATCGTCGGCGGAGAACATACCGACGGCACTCCGCCAGTCCCGAAGTTCAGTCAGCTTCTCAATGGCTACCCGCAACTGGATCAGTTCTTTTTCAACGGCCGCAAGCCGCTCTTCCAGTTTTTGCTGCGCCATCTCCGTGCCCCTCCCAGTTGCAGTGCCACACCCTTGCTGGCGGGCCTGGTCGCTTCGCGTTAGAATAAAACGTCAGTCTATCGCAAAGGACCGCACCATGCCACGCGACTTGATTCTCGGCACCGCCGGCCACATCGACCACGGCAAAACCTCACTGGTCAAGGCGCTCACGGGCATCGATTGCGACCGGCTGCCGGAGGAAAAGGCCCGCGGCATCACCATTGACATCGGGTTCGCCACGCTCGACCTGGGCGACTACCGCCTGGGCATCGTCGATGTGCCCGGCCATGAGCGATTCATCAAGAACATGCTGGCCGGCGCGACCGGCATTGACCTGGTCGTGCTGGTCATCGCGGCGGATGATTCCGTGATGCCGCAGACGCGCGAGCACCTGGAAATCCTCCGGCTGCTCGGCCTGCGGCACGGCCTGATCGCGCTGACGAAATGCGACCTGGTGGACGACACCACCCGCGAAGTCGTCGAACTGGAAATCCGCGAACTGGTGCAAGGCACCTTTCTGGAAAACGCACCCATCGTGTCCACGTCGGCGCATTCGGGCCAGGGCATTCCGGAGTTGAAGGCGGCGATCGTCAAGTTGTGCCGGGCCATCGAACTGAAGACCGGCGCGGAGTGGTTCCGCCTGGCCATCGACCGCTCGTTCATCGTGCAGGGGCATGGCACTGTGGTGACCGGTTCGGTGACCTCGGGCAGTGTCAAGGTGGGCGACGAGCTGGACTGGCAGCCCCGCGGGCAGCGCGTGCGAGTGCGTTCCTTGCAGAACCACGATCAGCCGGTCGAGGAAGTACATCGCGGAATGCGGGCGGCGTTGAACCTGGCGGGTGTGCATCACGAAGATGTGATTCGCGGTCAGGAGGTGGCCGCGCCGGGCTACCTGGTGCCGTCGCGGACGCTGACCGTGCGTTTGCACTGCTTAAGGGATGCGCGCAAGCCAATCAAACATCGCGCCTCGGTGCGGTTTCACCTCGGCACCTCGGAGATCATGGGAACGGTCTCGCTGCTCGACTGCGACAGCATCGCGCCGGGCGGCTGGGGCCTGGCGCAGCTCTTCCTGGAAGAACCGGCGACGGCGACCTGGGGGCAGCCGTTCGTGGTGCGCGGGCCGTCGGCAACCTACACGCTCGGCGGCGGCCAGGTGCTACAGCCCGTGGCCAAGAAGATCCGCCGCCGGCACGTCGAGATGCTCGAACGGGTGGAAAAGCTCTGGACCGGCAACGACGAGGAGCGTGCCCTGACCGTCGCGTGGTTCGCGGGCTTCAGCGGTTTCACGGCGGCGGACCTGGTGCGCGGCGCCAACATCCCTCCAGACCAGGTGGATGAGTTGATCGGCCGACTGCGGCAGAGCCAAGCGCTGGTGGAAATTGCCCTTAGCCAAGCCAAGAAGGTGTTGCTGCATGCCGACATGGTGCGGGAACTGAACGAGCGCATTCTGGCCGTGCTGGGTCGGATGCACGCGGAGTTCCCGCTAGTGACCACGCACGACCGGCAGAGAGTGCAATCGCAACTCGACTATGTGGGCGACGATGCCCTCGTGCATGCCGCCGTGGACCGATTGCTCAAGCAGCGCACGCTGGTCGGCGACCCGCGACGGATCGCACGGGCCGATTTCAAGCCGAAACTCAGCGCCAATTTGCGCAAGCTCAAGGAAAAGGTGGTCGAAGTCTACCGCGAAGCCCGCTTCCAGCCGCCGGAACCGGGCAGCTTCGCACCGCAGGCGGGCGGCAACGCAGCCAACCTGAAAGACCTCTTCGAGGTCTGTGTCGCCGAGGGTTTCCTGGTCCGTATCGCGCCCGATTTGTATTTACATGGCGAAGTCGAAGCCGAGATGCGCCGCGTCGTCACCGAACGGCTGCGCAGCGGGCCGGGCCTGACCGTGGCCGAGATCCGCGACATGCTCGGCACCACGCGGAAGTATGCCGTGCCGCTCTGTGAATACCTGGACGCCGCAGGCGTCACGAAGCGCGAAGGCGATTTGCGAGTGCTGGCCGTCCAACCCGCGCAACAGGAAGCTCACGAATGACCCAGAATGCGTTTCGCAACCTGCCCGCCGTCAACGACCTGCTCGAACTGGAGAGCATCCGGACGCTGATCGACCAGCACGCTCACGACCTCGTCGTCGCCGCGATCCGGGTGGAACTGGCTGACCTTCGTCAACAGATCGCCCAGGGCGAAACGGTGGACGACGCTTCCACCGCAGCCAGCGTGGCTCAGCGCGTCGCGGACCGTTTGGAGCGGGAGTTGCGGCCGAAGCTGCGCGCCGTCATCAACGCTACTGGCATCGTGCTGCACACGAACATCGGCCGCGCACCCATTGCGGAAGCTGCCGGGAATGCAGCGCGCGAAGCGGCCTGCGGCTATCTGAACCTCGAACTCGATCTGGAAACCGGCAAGCGGTCGTCGCGGCCCCTGGCTATCCGCGAATGGGTTTGCCGGTTGACGGGCGCCGAGAGCGCCACGGCGGTGAACAATAACGCGGCAGCCACGGTCATCGTGCTGCGGGCGGTTTGCCACGGCAAGGAAGTGGTCATCTCGCGTGGTCAGCTGGTCGAGATCGGCGGCAGCTTTCGCATCCCGGAAATCATGGGTGTCAGCGGCGCGTTGCTGCGCGAGGTCGGTGCAACCAACATCACCCGGTTAAGCGACTACGAAAAAGCTATTGGACCGAACACCGGCGCGTTGCTCCAGGTGCATTGCAGCAACTATCGCATCAGTGGCCACACTGAGGCGGTGCCGCTGGAAGACCTCATCGCGCTGGGCCGTAAGCATGGCTTGCCCGTGATCGACGACATCGGGTCCGGTGCGCTGCTGGACTTCGCCCGTTTCGGGTTTCACGGTGAGCCCGTGGCGCGGCAAAGCATCGCGGCCGGCGCGGACCTGGTATTGTTCAGCGGCGACAAGCTGCTCGGCGGTCCACAGTCGGGGATCATCGCGGGCAAGAAAGAGCTGATTCAAAAGATCGAGAAAGACCCGCTCATGCGGGCATTTCGCCTCGACAAGATGACGTTGGCGGCTCTCGAAACCACGCTGCGCATTTACCTCGACGAAGCCAAAGCACTGCAAGCAATTCCCGTCCTGCGCATGCTCGGCGCTCCGCTGCCCGAACTGCGGCGGCGCGCCGAGGCCCTGGCTGTTCGACTGCGAACGCTCGCTGGCATTGCCGGTGTGCGCGTCAGCGAAGATGTGGCCTTCGTCGGCGGCGGTTCCTTGCCCGATCAGACCATGCCGACCGCCGCGCTGGAAGTGACGGCGCAACAAACCAGCGATGCCGAACTGGCCCACCGATTGCGAGTCGGCAATCCCGCAGTCTTGTGCCGAGTGCGCGATGGCCGCCTGGTGCTCGACGTGCGAACCATTTTCCCCGAGCAAGAAACAGCCGTGGTCAAGGCGTTTCAACGCTCGCTGCAAGCGTGACTGCGCAGGTCGCTACCGTTCGGCCTGCAATTGCAGCCGCAGCCAGTGATGGGCAACCACAAGCTGGCGGTTTGAGAGCTGATTGAACTCGTGCGGCGCGTAAAGCTCCAGCCGGCGCAATCGCCGTGCCGATGAAACACTGGCCCGCCATTGACCGCTCCAGTCCGGTTCAAACCCGCCGCGCGTCTTTTCCTCCGGTTGCAGCAACTCGTACAGCTTGCGGACTTCGTCCACACAAGTGCGGACGTGGGTAAAATTCGCGTCCTGGTCGTGCTGCGGCGCTACCACCAGGCAGGGCCGTGGCGCGATGAGCCCGAGGACTTCGTGGTAGTCCCACGGCGTCCGGCGCGGCTCGTTGACGAAGAAGCCCAGTCGGGGCAGCAGGCCATGAATCTCGGCCAGGTCTTTCAGCTTCCCGGTGCCTTGCTCCGCGTTTTCCAGGCGCAGCGGCGTGAAACCGGAAATGGCGGCCACACCGGCAATGCGGTCGTCCAGCGCTGCGGCGTGCAGCGCCACGGTGCCGCCGAGCGAATAGCCCATGACGTAAATGCGCCGCGCATCGACGCGCTCGTTGTCCGTCAGCGCATCGACCGCCGCATGTACGTCCGCCACCATCCGGCCCAGCAGCGACCAGCGCGGATGGCGTTCGTAAAACTGCTTCGCCTCGCCGATGCGGCTGCCAAAGCCGATCTGGTCGAAGGCAAAGACGGCGAAGCCTTCGTTCACCAGCGTGCCGACCTTGAAGTCGGTGCCCAGGTAGCCGTTGTCGGGCAGCGGGAACGTACCACGCTGATATGCCGAGGTGCCCGAACTGGTTGGCACGATGGGCAGCAACGAGTAGCCGCGCGCATGGGCGTACGGATGCAGCAGAATGACGACCGGCAGCTTCGCGCCTGTTGGCAGCCCGCGGCGATAGAACAACTCGCCGGACAGCGAACTGCTGAAGGGCAGGGTGGTGCGGTCGATCTCGGTGGTCGCCGTCGGCCGACCGATGATGCGCTCGACGTAACTGCCTCGCGTCGGCCCCGATCCTGGAGGACTGGACGTGAGGTTTTTCGCTCCGGGCAGGCGCACGCGCGGCGGCGCTTCCCCCATGGCCGCCAGCAGTCGTTCGCGCACCTGCTTGCGTTTCTCCAGCCATTGCAGCGGCTGACGGATGTCGCGGCCTTCTTCGTCATGTAACAGATCGCCGAGTGAACGCACCGGATGCTTCTGCGGATCGAGAACATCGCCGCTGCGCTTCTGCCAGCGGGCGAACGAGTAGTCGTAAAGGAGGTCGTCCGGGAGCGGGAATCGTCTCCGGCCGAGCATGGTATCGAACCAGTCGAAATACGCTTCGAGGTCGGCGGCGGCAGGAGCATGAATGCCGGGCCGGAAGCGCAGGGCCAGCCGGTCTGGAACCTTCAGCAATTCGTAGACCCGTCGCGCCGCCAAGTAGCCGCGCTCCTCGCCCCAGGGATTGACCTCGGATTCATTGATGCCAAGCGTGGTCATGTAGGCGCGGGGGGCGATCAGCGCAACCAGTTGGTGCATGTCGATGGGCAGCTGGTTCTCGCGACCGACGAAGAAGCGCAGCCGGGGATGGAACCAGTGCGGATAGTTGCGGGTAATCTGCTCAATGGTTTCGTTGGCGTAGCGATCGGTGCAGTAGCGCCAGGGCAGCGAACCGCCGGTGACCGAACTGCTGCCCACCACGGCGGTCAGCCGGTCGTCGAAGGCGGCGGCCCAGGTCGCCATCTTGCCGCCGCGCGAATGGTCCGACAGCGTCAACTGGTCCTTACGGACCAACGGCAGCGTCACGAGATAGTCGATCGCTCGCGAGATGCCCCACGCACGCCGGGCCAGGCAGGTGAAGTCGAAATCTGGGTAGAGCAGCGCGAACGCTTCCGTGTCGTCCTGCCGGTCGGACGCCGCCACCAGACAACCCAGGTAGCCACGCCGCACCGCGACCTCGGCCCAGGAGCGGTTGCCCAGCGTGCTGATGAACACGGGGAACGGTCCTTGGCCGGGTGGAATCAGCAGTTGCAGATTTAGCGTGCCGCGTTGCTCCGGGCCGAAGCGCAGCCCCACCCGTTGCACGCGCACGTCGCCTTCCTGGGTCTGACCGAGCACCTCTGATGCGACATTGCCGGGCGGTGGGGGCAAGCGACCCGTGACCCAATGCTCGAAATGTTTCCTGAGGGCGGCGCGGTGCTTCTGCCAGTCGGCCGCCGTGGTGATCGGTTGGCGCGAGTCGCCCTCGACGGCGATCAGCGGATCGGGCAGGTCGATGTCGCGCCGCATAGACGCGAAGTCCGGCGGCAGTTCGCCGCTCCGTTGCAGCCATTCGTTCCAGTGGGCGCTGGGCGGCAGTGCGCTCAACAGCTGGATCAGGGATTGTTGCCGTCGTGCGCGGGCGGCCGGATCGGCGGGTTTCGCTTCCTGGCCATACACCGAATGCGAAGTCGCCGCAACCAGGATTAATCCCAGAACCCACGGCAACCGAGGAACGTGGAGGCAACGGTTCCACGCGGCAGTCATGCGACGACTCCCCGAATAAGCACTTTCTTCAGCGGACTGGAATGCGAACCCCGGCCGCTGGCATTGTCGTCGTTGCGGAGTTGGGAAAGCGAGTGGAATCGCAGATTGCTGTGCCAAAAGGCGCAATCCGGCGGGAGTTGCAGCGCGCAAAGTCTACGAGGAGGGGCGTCGCTCGGAATCGAGTAACCGTTAGTTTACCGAGAATCGCACCGGGTAGATGGCGCGGCTGTTGGTCAGTCGAGCCAGCGTGACCCGGTCGGGGGAGGGAGCGCGCTGTGGTTCTTCTCGGGTGGGTTCAGCGGCAGTTTGGAGAGCAGAAACGACGGCTACCGAGGTCATAGCCAAGGCCGAAACGGCGAGGCAGAACGCGAAAAACCTCATCGGACACTCCAGGAGTTTGTGCGACATGGCATCCAGACGCCGGATCGCACCGTGGATCCGACGGCTGACGAATCAGTATACCTCGATCCGTGGGGCAATGCGAGATGAGTTCCACCGCTTCACTGGCTGCCTTCGATCTTGCCGAGCGCCACCACGGCGGCCTTGCGCACGTCGGCATCCTCGTCCTTGAGCAGCTGGCTAATGGCGGGGATGGCGTCGCGGGCGTTGCCAGCGATTTCGCCCAGAGCGAAGACGGCAGCGCCGCGCAATTCGACCTCCTTGCTCTTCAGGGCCGCGATCAATTCGGACACCGCAGCCTTGGCGTCCGGCCCGATCTCGGCGAGCGCCAGCGCAGCGGTGACCTGGACATCGACGACCGTGTCTTTCAATGCCACGGCCAGTGCCGCCACGGCACCCGTTGCATCCGGTCCCAGTTCGCCGAGGGCACGGGCGGCGGCGCGGCGCACATCCGTTTCCTTGTCCTTCAACGCCGCGGCCAGCGCGGGTACCGCGTTCTTGGCCACCGGGCCGAGTTCGCCCAGTGCATAGGCGGAGGCGCCGCGCACTTCCACGCTGGCGTCCGTCAGGAAATCCGCCAGCACCGAAACATGGCGGTCGGTGAACAGATCGTCCAGAACGGCGAGCGCACAACGGGCGAACACCTGCAACTGTTTGTCCTCGTCGCGCGCCAGGTCGAGCAAGGCTGGGACGGCGGCCTTCGCTTCCTTGCCAATGCGGGCCAGGGCCAGGGCGGCAGCGCCCCGCAGGTCCTTGTCCTTGTCCTTGAGTAAGTCGGCCAAAGCCGGTGTGGCGGCCTTCGCTTCCTTACCCATGCGTCCAAGTGCCAGGGCAGCGGCCCCACGCACGTTCACTTCCTTGTCCTTCAAGGACTCGGTCAGCGCGGGCACGGCGGCCTTCGCGTCTTTACCGATGCGCCCCAACGACTGGGCGGCGCTCTTGCGCACCTCCGCGTCGCTGTCCTTCAGCGCGTCCACCAGCGCCTTGATGGCGGTGGGATCGGTGCCCTGAGCCGCTGCGGTCTGGGCCGGAACCTCGGACAAAGCCGTCACGAGCAGGGCCACGACGCCGAACCACCGGAATAACTGCGCTGGCATGGCTACCTCGGATTCTCCAGTTCCTGATGCATCGTTGCGCGCGGGACGATCCCGCGCGCAACGATGCATCAAACCCTCAATCTTCATCTACTTGGCTGGCGGTCGGCGCAGTTCGCGGCGTAAATCTTCCAGTTCGCGCATCAGTCTTTCGAGGCGCTTCTCCGCGTCTTCTGCTTTGCCGGCAGGCGGCATGGGCGGCGGATCCTTGGCAGGCGGCGTAGCTTCTTTGCCCTTTTCGGGCGGCCTGGGTGCATCCTTGCCGGGAGGATTGTCCTTGCCTTCGCGGCCGGGCGGGCCAAACGGCCGACCGCCGAACCCCCCGAAGGGATTGCCGCGCCGGTCGCCGAAACCGCCGCGCGGATCGCCGCCGCGGTTGGACCGGCCTTGCAGTTCGTCGAGCTTGTACTGCGCCTGGCGCAGCTTGCGTTCCGCCTCACCCAGTTGATCGTAGAGCTTTTCGAGGTCGCCCTGAAGACGGCGGACTTCGTCGCGCGATTTCTTGAGCTCTTCCTCGGACGGCCCGGAACCAGGCTGCTGGGCAGCGCCGGGCAAGGTCAGGAAGAAGAGTCCGGCGGCGCTGAGCGCCGTCAGACGGATGAAGAGTGAGCCGAACCCGGAACCGATCATTGGTGGTCTCCCGTGGGGACTGGTACTCCGGCGCTGGGAAAGCGGCCTGAGCCGCTGCGGAACAGCGGCTCAGGCTTCGTCTGGTCAATTGTAGCGTGAAATTCAGTCTAACGCCGCAACAGGCGGCGCAGTTCCTCGATTTCGCGCATCAGGTTGTCAATGCGGCGATCCGTGTCGCCGCCGCGCGGCGCGGCAGCCGGCGGAGCCGTACGCGGCGCGGGAGCTGGCGGGGCCGCCGGGCGACCCCGATCCGGGGTGCGCGGCGCGGGAGCCGCCGGACGCGCGGGCTGCGCCGGGGCAGCCGGTCGGGACTGCGGACGACGGAAATCGCGCCAGTCGAAACGGCCCATGCCGCCTCGGCCTGGAGCGCCGGACCCGAAACCGAATCGGCCGCCCGGGCCGAAGCCGCGGAAGTTCGACCCACCGCGCTGCGCGCGGGGATTGGGCGCGAAGCCGCGACGCCATTGACCCAGGGCCGGACCACGTCCATGCCGTTGCGAGAAGCCATGCCGTTGCGCGCCCGGACGCTGGCCGAAGCGCCCGCCGAAGGCTGGCCCGCGTCCGTGACCGCGCCCGGCGTAAGCCGGACCACGCCCGTGGCCGCGTCCACCCCAGGCTGAACCGCGCCGCTGGCCGAAGCCGCCGCGCCATTGGCTCAGCGCCGCGCCGCCCCGACCACCCCGGCCGGAGAAACCGCAACGATGACCGCCGTGCCGCTGGCTAGCCCAGCCGCGTCGCGCGAAGGCTGGGCCGCCACGACCGTGACCGCGCCCGGCAACGGCCGGACCTCGGCGCTGGCTGGAGCCGCCGCGCCAGTGACCGAAGGCATGACCGCGCCCGTGTCCGCGCCCGGCCAAGGCCGGACCGCGCCCGTGATGACCGAAGCGCCCCGCGAAAGCCGGAGCGCCGCGACCCGGCGCGCCGCCGCGACCGGCCCAGGCCGGAGCACCGCGACCGCGCTCGCTGGAGCGGCTCACACCGCGCCGCCAGTCGCCGCCGAACGGACTACGCGGCGGGGCTGCCGCCGGGCCACGTCCTGGCGTAGCGAACGGCGGGCCACCACGGCCAGCGTCACTACCGGGACGCCAGGCATCACGACTCGAAGCGGGCGGCGCGGAGAAACGCCCGAAACCGCCTGGCGGCCCTTTCGCGGCATCACGGCTCGGCGCGGCTGGCCGGCGATCCGGGCCGCGGGCGACTTCTTCCGCCCGGCGGTCGCGGTCGTAACCGCCAAACCGGCTGTCCCAGTCCGCGAAGCCGAAGAAGCCGCGCGAGCGGTCGGCCTGCGCCACCTGGTTGTCGTCGGGCCGTGGCGTCTGCGCGCTGGCCCGCGCTTCCGACAGGCAGGCTGCCGTCAGCAAGGCGGCAGCGCCTGTCAACATGGTCGTCAATCGCTTGCTCATTCCATCCTCCTCGTACACGATTCCCCGTAGCACTCCTGGTAACCGCATCCCGTCCATGACCAGCATCCTTTCACGGCCAGGGCGGTGGTCGAAATCCACCCGGTCCCGGCGGGAACACAAACCCGCCAGGGGATTTCACCTCTCCCCGGAAAGGCTCTCCGGTCATCTCTTGCCACACCTCTTTCTGCTCCGGGCCGAGCACCTTCAGTACCTGCGCTCTGAGGTTCTTGGCCGTTTCTTCCTCCGTCGGCGATGGTCCGCGCCGCTCACCGTCGCCGTGCCGCCAACCGCTGCCGAACGGCGGGCCACCTCGGCCACCACCCTTGCCCGGCGAAAACGCGCGGCGCAGGTCTTCCTGGGCCAGACGGCGCAATTCGCCATTCAGCGAGCGCATTTTCTCGCGTTGGTCGGCGGTCAGGCGCAGCGCCTCGGCTACTTCGGGATCGAGAAACGCCTGCACGCCCTGCTGCTGTAGCGCGATCTGCCGCAGCCGCTTCCCCTGGTCGGCGTCGAGCAGCGTGAGCGCCGTACGGTCCCAGGCCGCCAGCTTCTGGGCACGGGCGTACCAGTCGTCGGGCGTCCAGCCGCGCGGGTCGCGGAACAGTTCCGCGCGGCGCTCCTGCAATTCCTTGAGATGCTGGCCCTGTTCCTCTGACAGCCGCAGTTCGCGGCGCACCGAGTCGTTGCTGAGCAGTTGCAGCTGGCCGCCGCCTTGCAGAAACTTGGTCGCCGCCAGTGCGTCGAGCGGACTGCCAATCTCCTTGAGAATGTTGGCCACGCGCGTGTAGCTCGATTCCAGTTCCGCCTTGACGGATGCATCGTTGCGCTGCTGCTCGATGAAGTTCTGGTAGTACTCCAGTGCGGCGGCGAGGAACTTGCGCCGCGCCTCGGGCGTTTCTGCCAACTCTGTATCGCTAAGTGCCACGAACGCATCGACCGCTTGCCGGGCCTGGCGGAAGTTGCCCTCGGCCTGTGTCCGCTGGCGGGCCTCGGCCTGGTAAGCCAGGCGGGTCCGGTTCTCTTCCTGACGGAGCAGTTCGTAAGCCCGCTGCGTGCGCGATTGTTCCCGGCTGATGAGCACGGTGCCGACCGTCAAGCCCAGCACGGCCAGCGTCAGCAGCAGCAACGCGGTGACCACCAGACGGAGATTCCGGCGATACCAGCGCGCCACCTTTTCCAGTAACGTTGGCTTACGCGCCAGGATCGGGCGGTTGTCCAGGAAGCGGCGTAAATCCTCGGCCAGCTCGGCGGCCGACGCGTAACGGGCCTCGCGTGCCTTCTCCAGCGCCTTGAGGACGATGGTTTCCAGTTCGCGCGGGACCGCTCGTTGCAGGTTGCAGGGGGCCGTCGGTTCCTCGTCGGCGATGCGGCGCAGTAATTCCGCGCGATCGTTGCCGGGGAAGACTGGTGCGAGCGTCAGCAGTTCGTAAAGTGTGGCCCCCAGGGAATAAATATCCGTGCGTTGATCGACCTCGGCGCGGCGGCCCAGCGCTTGCTCCGGGCTCATGTAGCGGAAGGTGCCGACGAGGTCGCCGGTCACGGTCAGGTTGGCTTCGGACTGGCAGCGGGCCAGACCGAAGTCGGCGATCCAGAGATGGCCCTGCACATCGACGATCAGGTTGCCGGGCTTCACGTCGCGATGCACGACGCCGCACTGGTGCGCGTGTTCCAGCGCCTCGGCAGCCTGGACGCCCCAGGCAGCCACGAGCTTGAAGTAACTGGGGCTGGTCGTGGACAGCTTGGTCGCATCGAGACCGCGCACCGTCGGCGCGGCAGGCTTCGACGACGAGTCGGTCTGAGCACTGCTGCCGTCAACCAGCACGAAGCCGCCTACGATCTCCGAAGCCGCAGAAGGCGAAGCGCCAGCGTGCGACTTCGTCAGCTGATCGATCAGCGTATCAAGGCTCTGGCCCTCGATGAACTGCATGGCGTAGTAATGCACGCCGCGTTCGACGCCAATGCCATAGACCGGCACGATGCTCGGATGCTGCAAGTGCGCGGCGGCCTGGGCCTCGTTCTTGAACCGCTGAAGTTGCCGGGGGTCCAGCGCCGCCGCGAACGGCAGCACTTTCAGGGCCACGCGCCGGCCCAACGAGATTTGCAGCGCTTCGTACACGACGCCCATGCCGCCGCGACCCACTTCGCGGATCAGGCGGAAGTCACCCAGCGTGCCCAGCAACTCGACCGAGCGTGGCGGGGCGACGGGCGGTTCGGCCGCAGCGGTGGATAGTCGCATGACCTGTAGAGCCGGCAGCACACGCCGAATGACTGCGGCGATCTCGGGATGGCGGCGGGCATAGTCCTCCGCTTGCGGCTGCTCGCCCTGGCGCAACCGTTCCATGAACTCATCCGCTACTGTCGCCAGCAGGGATTCGATGGAGGGATCGTCCTGGAGGTCGAGGTTATTCACGAGCGGCCTCCCCCAGTTCGCTGGCCGAGAGCAAATCGTGCAGACGCAGCAAGGCCCGCCCGTGCCGCTTGCGGGCCGCCGCCTGGTCGATGTTCAGCACCTGCGCCACCTCGTCGTAGGACAGTTCCTCGAAGTTGCGCATCAGCAGGATTTCCCGGTCGAGGTCGGGCAACTGGGCCACGGCGACCCGTACCAGTCGGGCGCGCTCGCGCTGGCTGGCTTCCTGACTGGGCGTCGGCCCAGGCGCGACCAACTGCTGGGCCAGCACCACCGAGGACCGATCGGGCAAGGGCAGTTCGCGGACCAGTGTCCGACAGGCCGCGTCCACATGCTGGCGGCGCAGCATCAGCAGCCGTTCGTAAGCGGTCTTGCGCAGCCAGAGCCCGAAGGGCATGGGCCGCCGCTCCTGGTATTCCGGGAGCCGGCGGAAGGCTTCCAGCTGAGTTTCCTGCACCACGTCCGAGGGGTCGATGCGGGCCCGCAGCACGTTGTCGAGCCGGAGCGAGACGAACTGGCGGATCACCGGGCGATGGCGGACGAACAGGCGCTCGAAGGCTTGACGATCCCCCGTGCCGACCTGTTCGAGCAGCACACGGGTTTCGTCCGAGTCCGACCTGACCCTGGTCATCGACAAGTCCCCTGATCCCCTGCATTACTACCTGTGCCAACACCGTGCCATGTGACCGGAAGTTGCCAGGGGCGGAGAGATTTTTTTCACGCATCCGGGCCGGCACGGGCGGCACCTGCGTATGTAATCGCAACGGCGCGCCAAAGTATCGGTGTCGCAGCGCGAATTCCACGCAGTCACCGTCGCGGACGCCCGCTGGTTTCCGGGGCGACTGCTGGACTTTCGTTCCGTTTCGGCCTAGGAATGCAGGGGGCTGACGATCAACATTTCACGCCGAACTTCAATCACCAGGGAGATTTGCCATGAATCGACGCATCGCGTTGCTGGCCGTCCTCGCGGCGGGCGGCCTGTACCTGGCCCTCGGCTGGGCACAAACGTCCAGCAAGACGGCCGACGACGAGCAAGCTATCCGCAAGGCGGTCGAAGCCTATTCGGCTGCGTTCAACAAGGGCGACGTGCCCGGCGTACTGGCCTACTGGACCGTCGACGCTGATTTCGTCGATGAGGACGGCAAGCTGCACAAGGGCCGCGAAGCTCTGACCGCGCTCTTCAAGTCCGCGGCGGTCGATCTCAAGGGCCATCAACTCAAGCTGCATACCAAGTCGCTGCGCTTCCTGAAGCCGGACGTGGCCCTGGAAGACGGTGAGGCCGAGATGAAAGGCCCGGACGGCGAGACCAACGCCAACCGCTACACGGCTGTCTGGGTCAAGGCCGACGGCAAATGGCAGATCGCCAGCGCCCGCGACCTGCCCAGCGACGCAAGCGAAGTGGGCCAGCGCAAGCTGCGCGAACTAGACTGGCTGATCGGCACCTGGACGCACCAGGACGACAAGGCCAGCGTACAGGTGGTGGGCCGCTGGGTGCTCAGCCGTTCCTACTTGCAGCTGGAGACCACTGCCAAGGTGAAGGGTGAAGAGTTGGCGGTCTCGCAGATGATCGGTTGGGACCCGGTGAACCAGCAACTGCGGACCTGGTTCTTCGATTCGCGCGGCGGCCACGGCGACGGCTGGTGGACGCGCGACGGCAACACCTGGTCGGTGGAACTGGACGGCGTGCTGGCGGATGGGCGGCTGGGTTACTCGCTCAATCACTGGAAATACGTCGATGAGAAGCACGCCACGTGGCAAGCAACACACCGTTCGGTCGATGGACAGCCATTGCCCGACGTGGAAGTGAAGTTCACTCGTGCGGCCAAGTAGGCGCGGCGTTCCTAACTCTCAACCAGGTGAATTCATCATGAAGATCATGCGCTATACGGCCGCCGGCTTAGTGCTGTTGTGGTGCGCCTCGGACGGTGATGTGTGGGGTTTCCCGCGCGGGGGCGGGGGCGGGGGCGCACGCCCCGCCGGAGGCGGCGCACGCCCCGCGGTTGGCGGCGGTGGACGCACGCCCTCGTTCAGCGGCGGGGGCGGCGGCGCTCGGCCTTCCCTGCCCAGCGGCGGAGGCGGTGGGGGAGCCCGGCCCGGCCTGGTGCCGCAGAATCGTCCTTCAACGTTGCCTGCCGGAGGCGGTAACCGACCCGGCGGCGGTGGCGGCATCAATATCGGCGGCGGTGGTAATCGGCCCATCAATCCCGGCGGCGGCGGCATCATCGGTGGCGGGGGCAATCGGCCGATCAATCCGGGCGGTGGCGGCAGCATCGGCGGCGGTGACCGTCCCATCAACATTGGCGGAGGCGGTAACCGACCCGGCGGCGGGGGCATCATCGGCGGGGGCGGCGATCGGCCGATCAACATTGGCGGAGGTGGAGATCGGCCCATCAATATCGGTGGGGGCGGCAACCGACCGATTATCGGCGGGGGCGGTGATCGACCGATCAATATCGGGGGTGGGGGAGACCGGCCCATCAACATCGGCGGCGGGGGCAACAACATCAATCGGCCGATTGGTGGGGGCGGCAACAATAACATCATCAACCGCCCCAATATCGGCAACAATAACAACATCATCAACAACCGCCAGAACAACATCAACGTCAACAACAACAACTTCTATCGACCGTACAACAACTGGCATTCGGGCTGGACGCACGGCTACTGGAACTACTGGCCGCGCTGGCCGGTCGGCTTCGTGGGCGGGGCGTCGCTCGGTTGGCTGCTCGCTCCGGGTGACAGCTTCGTGTACAGCAACCCGTACTACGTCCAGCAGACTACCGTGGTTGAGCAGCCCGTGGTGGACTATTCGCAACCGATCCCGCCGCCTCCGCAGCAGGCTGCCGCGCCGGCGGGCGGCGAAGCGCCAGCGCCCGATGGAACTCCGGGCGTGCCGCAGGAAGCGATTCAGGATCTCGACTCGGCCCGTGCCGCTTTCAAGAAGGGCGACTATGCCGGCGCGCAGAAGTTGACGGAACGTGCCTTGAAGCTGGTGCCCAGCGACGCCACGCTGCACGAGTTCCGCGCCCTGACGCTCTTTGCCCAGAAGAAGTTCCAGGAAGCGGCGGCGGCCATCTACGCGGTGCTGGTGACCGGCCCCGGCTGGGACTGGGACACCTTGAAGGCCCTGTACCCCGACGTGGCCACCTACACGGCCCAGCTGCGGGCGCTGGAGGACTACGTCAAGCAGAACCCCAACCAGGCCGACGCCCGCTTTCTGCTGGCCTATCACTATCTGGCGATGGGCTATCCGGACGCGGCGGCCAAGCAGTTAACCGAAGTGGTGAAATTGCAGCCCAAGGACCAGCTCTCGGCGGAGTTGCTGAAATCGCTGCAAAAGAACAGCGGCGACAAGCCGGCCGTCGGGCAGTAATGTTCGCGCAATCCGGCGCGGGTGACCGCCCGCGCCGGATTCTCTTGAATCCGCCAGGCTGCCAGCGGCGTCCTCAAATCCGCGCGCCATTCCCGATCCGCACATCGATTTTTTGTTCCGCCAGCGGTCACAGTGCGTGTCACAGCGCGTACTGCCGTTGTCCGACGGAACTTCTACATCACCTCTGCATCGGGAGTGTCATCATGTCGATCCGGAACAGCTGGCAACGTCTGCACACGTTCTTGAAGCGCGAGGACGGCCCGACCGCCGTGGAGTACGCGGTGATGCTGGCTTTGATTATCGTGATCTGCCTGTCCGCCGTGGAACTGCTAGGGCAGAACAGCTCCAAGTTGTTCCAGACGGTAGCCCAGTCGGTCGCCGGGGTGGAGTGACGGTCAGCACAGGTCGTTCCCGTAGGCCCGCCAGAAGGTGCGCTTCTGGCGGGCTGGTGCTTTTCAGGCTGGGTTGCGCAGACCTCACGCTTCCAACACAAGTTCATTGCGGATCCGGTTCGTGCAGCGGCCGGGCGAAGACCCTCAGCGGAGGCAGCCCTCGATACAGTTCCGCCGTCTCCGCGGGGCTCAAGGGCCGCAGCGGCCCGCAATCAATGCCGATTAACTTCATGATGGCTTTGGCCGCACGGTCGCTGCACTGACCATGGCGCGCTTTCCGGTGGAGTCGCTGTGGGAGTTGTTTCTCAACCTGCTGGGGCCTACCACCGGAGGTTCTTCTGGGTGCCATGTCCACGCCAAGCCGTGGGCATGGCACCCAAGCCTCCGCTTGAGCAAGGTGTCGCGTGTATCTGCGCTAGGCGCGCTGGCTGGTGAGTTCCTGCAATTGTCGCCGGACCCGTTCGATGGTCTCGCGTCGCAACGACGGTTCGCCGCGCAAACGATCCGCGAGTACGGCATCGGCGCCGGCCCGTTCGACCGGCCCCCAGATCGGTTGGCGGGCATCGGGGTCGTCCGGGTAGCGCGGGATCAGGTGCCAATGCATGTGAGGCACCTGGTTGCCGAGCATCTCGTAGTTCATCTTCCGGGGCCGGAAAGCCCGTTCAATGGCCTGCGCCGTCAGGCTCATGTCATCGAGAAACTGGCGGCGGTCCTGCTCGGACAGTTCGCTCAGCTCCGCGCCATGTTTACGCAGGAGTAGTACGCAGTAGCCGCGATACTGCTGCCATTCCCCCAGCACCGCGACCGACAGCGGGAACTCCCAGACTAATTCGGACAGCTGGTTCGGATCGGCAGTCTTCTCGCACAACGGACACGCGGTAGTCATGCGCGGATCTACCTTTCGAGCATTGCGCGGCCGGTCGTAGCTCCGGCTGGAATGGTCCGCGCAGCGGGCCCTACAAAATTACTGTAGGGTCCGCTGTGCGGATCGCTACAGCGGGTCGCAAACTGCTCTCGCGGAACTATGGAAGAGCATTCACTCAAAAGTCACCCCCGCCACCGCCGAAATCGCCGCCGCCTGCGAAGTCGCCACCGCCGCCAAAGTCACCGCCTCCGCCTCCGGCGTCGTTGCCACCAAAATCGCCGCCGCTGCCTGAATAGTCGGTGTCTTGCGGGGAGGTGCCGTCGGAGTACGATTCCGAGCCATAAGCCGACGAGCCCCAGCTGCTGCCTCGGAAGAAGGAATCGTAAATCCACGCACCGGCCATCGCGCCGAAGAGGCCGCCCAGC
>JAEUIF010000836.1 GCA_016795185.1 Planctomycetia bacterium
ATGAAAAGCACTTTCACCGCGCTGCTGAACTGGTTCGAGTCGCGTCTGAAGCTGCGCGAGACCGTGCTGCCGTTGCTGACGCATCCGGTGCCCAAGGGCGTCAACTGGTGGTACGTCTTCGGCAGCGCCACGCTGACGTTCTTCATGTTGCAAGTCGTCACCGGCATCTGTCTGGCGATGGTCTACGTGCCGTCGACGGAAGAAGCCTACGAAAGCTTGAACTACCTGAACTATCACCAGCCGCTGGGCTGGTTCCTGCGCGCCCTGCACTACTACGGCGCGACCGGCATGGTCATGATGCTGGCCGTCCACATGACGCAGGTCTTCCTCTGGGGCGCCTACAAGTACCCGCGCGAATTGACCTGGCTGGTCGGCGTCGTGCTGCTGGCCCTGACGCTCGGCCTGGCCTTCTCCGGCCAGGTGCTGCGCTGGGATACGGACGCTTACTGGGGCATCGGCGTGATGGCTTCCGCCGCCGGCCGCGCGCCGGTCGTCGGCCCGCAGGTCGTGGAAACCATCCTCGGCGGGCCGACCATCGGGGCGGCGACCCTGAGCCGCTTCTTCGCCCTGCACGTCTTCGTGTTGCCCATTTTGCTCGTGCTGACGCTGGCGGTCCACCTGCACCTGGTCGTTCACAAGGGCATCTCGGAACCGCCGGTCCCCGGCAAGAAGGTCGATCCCGCCACCTACGACGCCGAGTACGAAAAGGAACTGGTCAACGGCGAACCGTTCTTCCCGGACGCGCTCTACAAGGACGGCATCTTCTCCATCCTGGCCGTGCTTACGGTAGTGGCGATCGCGGCCATCATGGGGCCTTATGGACCCGGCGAGCCGCCCGACCCGACGATGACGCATGCCAACCCGCGGCCCGACTGGTACTTCCTCTCGGCCTTCGCGCTGATGGCACTGATGCAGCCGGAACTCGAAGAGGTCGTCATCCTGATCTTGCCGGTGGCGGTCTTCGGGGTGCTGGCGGTGCTGCCCTTCGTGGACAACAAGGGCGAGCGCGCCCCGCAGCGCCGGCCGTTCGCCGTGCTGATCGTGGTCGTCCTCTGGTCCTGCTTCTTCGTGCTGGTCTGGCTGGGCTTCAAGGCGCCCTGGTCGCCGCCGATGACGGCCTGGAGCGGCGACGCGGTGCCGCCCAACTTGCTGGACAACCGCACGCCGCTGGAGGCGACGGGAGCCGCGGTCTTTCAAAACAAGACCTGCCGGAATTGCCATGCGCTGGAAGGCATCGGCGGCGTGCGCGGCCCGGACTTGACGGCGGTCGGCACCCGCCTGACGCACGATGAATTGATCCGCCAGGTGCTGCAAGGCGGCGGCAACATGCCGGCTTACGGACAGCAACTCAGTCCGCCAGAAGTGGAAGCGCTGGTGGCCTTTCTCGGCCGGCTGCGCCCGCCGGGTGAGAAGGCGGCGCAGTCCACGTCGCGGTAGCTGAAACGTGCGCAACCGCCAGCGGAGTCGCAGCTGCTTGGGGTTGCACACGCTTTGGAGCCGACTTGTCTAATGTTGAGGCGAGGGACAACCTGTTCAATCAGGTGGGTTGGGTGCCATGCCCACGGCTTTGCGTGGGCATGGAAATCCTGCAAGCGTCCCATGCCCACGCAG
>JAEUIF010000840.1 GCA_016795185.1 Planctomycetia bacterium
GGTGCGTGTGTCTGTTTCGGTTCGGGGTTCTGGCCCCCAACGCCTCCCCCCCCCCCCCGCTGGCGGTTGGGGGGTGGGGGGGGGGGGGCAACGGCCAGATTCCGAGAACGACCGCCCCTCACCCCCAACCCCTCTCCCGCAAGGGGCGAGGGGAGAAGGCTTTTGGGACAGACACCGCCCACTGACCACTGACTACCGACCACTGACTCCTGACGCACCATGCTCGCCAGCCACTACGACCGCGAAAGCCTGATCAGCGATCCGTTGCACGGCTACGTTCCGTTCACCGCGGCGCGGGGGCCGGGCGAGGCGACCGAAGCCTCGCTCATCGACCACCCCTGGATGCAGCGGTTGCGGCGCATACACCAGCTGCAAAGCGCCTGGTGGGTGTACCCCACGGCCGAGCATACGCGCTTCCAGCATGTGCTGGGAGCGATGCACATGGCCAGCCGGGCGGTGGCGCATCTCTACCAGTCACTGGTCGAAGCGTGCGCGCCGGAAGTGGTGCCGTCGCGCGGCTACGTCGAAAGCCTGGTGCGGCTGGCCGCCCTGCTGCATGATGTGGGCCACGGCCCGTATGGCCATTTCTTCGACGATCAGTTTCTACACCAGTTCCAGCTGACGCACGAAGACCTCGGAATGCACATCATCCTGCACGAACTGGGCGACCTGATTCGTGGCGTGCGTGCCAATCCGCACGGCCAGCTCGCGGACGGTGAAACCCTGGACCCGCACCAGATCGCCTGGCTCATCAAGCGGCCGAGCGAACCGGAGCCGAACGTGCCGCGCTGGCTGCTGCTCCTGCGGGCGCTGTTCAGCGGCATCTACACCGTGGACAACATGGATTTCGTGCTGCGCGACAGCTACATGTCCGGGCACGGACCGCGCGCCTTCGACCTCGACCGGCTGCTGCACTACAGCTTCTTCACCCACCAGGGCCTGACGCTGCACGCGCGCGGGCTGGCCACCCTGGAGTCCTTTCTCGAAGCGCGCGGCAAGCTGTTCCAGAGTCTTTATTTTCACCGCACGGTGCGCGCCATCGACCTGACGCTGAAGGAAGTCTTCAAGCCGACGCTCGACCTGCTGATGCCGGTCAGCCCATTACAGGACTTGCCGCGCTATCGGCGCCTGACGGAATGGTCGCTGCTGGCCGATGTGGAGCGCTGGCCGGACGATCCCGATCCGCGCAAGCAGCAGCTAGGCGCGGCCTGGGCCGACATCCTGTGCCGCAAGGTGCGCTGGAAGATGGCCCATGAGCGCAACATTCGTTTCGAGCAAGGCCAGTCGGAGCTGACGAGCATCTTCACCGACCCGGAACTGGTGGAGCGGGCAGTGCGGCAGCAGTTGCCAGCGGCGCTGCGCGGCCTGGAGTTCCGCGCGGATGTGGCCCGGCACTATCACTTCCCGTTCAGCACGGCGGGCGCGCGGCAGAACTATTACTTCGAGCCGGCGACGGGGCAAATCCGGCCGCTGGCGGCCCACGCCGAGGTGCTGCGCATGCCGCGCAGCTTCTCGCTGTGCCGCCTCTACGCGCGCGACCACGCCCACGACGCCGACCTGGCGCATGCCCTCGACCGGCTGCTGCAAGTGCGCGGAGATGACAAGACGAATATGTGAGGCGAGCATTGCGGCCGGTAACAGAGGCCCGCCCCGCGGACCCTACGAAATGACCGTAGGGTCCGCGGGGCGGACCATAGCGACCGATGTTGTCTCCGACTGCGAACCGCTATCCATACTTGCGATGGCACTCCGCCGAGCTGATCTTCTTCGCCACGATCAGGCCGCCGGCCGTCTTCTCGCCCTCCGGATCGACGTACACCCGGCTGGAGATTTTCTTGTTCTCCGGGTTGTAGCCCAGGACGTGGATGTTGAAGACGAAGCCGTAGTCCGATTCCGCCCTGAACCAGTGGACGTTGTCCTTGGTATCGGAAATCGTCGAGCATTCGCCGGGCTTGAAGGTGCGGTCGATGGTCGGCTTGATGAGGTAATGGTCCGCGTTGTCTTCGACGCGGTCGTAGTGCCTGCCGGTGAAGTCGCCTTGCAGGATGATGAAGCCGGTACACATGTTGTCGTGGCCGTGCGGCACGATCGACCGGCCTTTCTTCATGGCGAAAATCTGCTTGCCGAAAACCACGCCGCGCGACAGCCCTTCCACCTTGCTCAGATCGACGCCCAAGCTGGCCGCGCCCTTCTCGGGATAGCGGACGCTGTTGCTCAGCCGCTCGAAGTCGATCAGGGCGATCAATTCCTTCAGGTCCACGCGGCGATAGAGTTCTTCGAGCTTGGCCTGGAAATCCACGTCCTTGAGCTTTCGGCCCTTCAGGCTCTGGCACAGTTCATTGAGTTCGCCCATCCATTTCTGCACGTCGGCGCGGGTCGGTTCGGCCAGCAGTTCGTTGCGCCACAGCGTTTCGATCAGGCCGTAGCTCAACAGGGAGCCGAGCAATTGCGTGCTGAAATCGCGGCGCGTGGGGAACGTCATGGCGTGGGTCTCCGGGAGGGAAGAGTGCGGATGGTGAGTATGTAACCCCGTGATTGAGCAGCAGTCGCGTGCTAAACCGCAAGCGGGCTATGGCAGCACGCGCACCGTGATTCGCGAAGACTGGTCGCGCGAACGAAACACCTGCTGCGTCGCGCGCTGGAAGTCGGACTCCTTCGCCGTGTAGATGTCCACGAAGGATTGCGGATTGCGGTCGATGAGCGGGAACCAGCTGGATTGCACCTGCACCATCAGCCGATGACCGCTGCGGAACGCATGGCAGACGTCCGGCAGGGTGAACTTCACCACCGTGGGCTGGCCCGGCTTGAAGGCTTCGGGCTTCTCGAAGCTGTTGCGGAACTTACCGCGCAGCACATCGCCGCGCACCAGCTGCTGATAGCCGCCCATCTTCACGCCGGTGGGGTTCGGGTTCGGGTCGGGATAGTCCGGCGGATAAACGTCGATGACCTTCACGACCCAGTCGGCGTCGGTGCCCGTGGTGGCGACGTGCAACTCGACCTGGATCGGGCCGGCGAGGTTCAAGTCCTCGGCCAGCGGCTCGGTTTCGTAGACCAGCACGTCCGGCCGCCGCGAGGCGAAGCGCTGATCCGACACCATGTATTCCGCGAGCATGCCCACACCGATCTTGTCGATGAAGGGCACCGGCTTGGCGGGGTCGCTGAGGTAGTCGTCGTGGGCGGCGGAATCCGTGGGCGGCTCGGAGGTCAGCTTGCCGCCGGCGCGCAAGTAGAACGTCTTCCGCTGGGCTGTCTTCGGCGGCCAGGCGTCGTAGGTCTTCCACTGATTCGTACCCGTCTCGAAGACCCAGGCCTCGGGGTGCGGCAGCAAGCCCTTGCCCTTGAGATAATACTCGAAGAACGGCAACTCGATCTTCTCGCGGTAGTAGTCCGCCGTCTTGGCATTGAACGGAATATCGCCGAGCTTGTCGCCTGGGCCACGCCCGCCCTGCCAGCCGCCGTGTAGCCACGGACCCATGACCAGCACATTGGTGATGCCCGGACTCTGCGCCTCCACGCTCTGATAGGTCTCCAGCGCGCCAAAGAGGTTCTCCGCGTCGAACCAGCCGCCGACGGTCATCACGGCGGGCCGGATGTTCTTCAGGTGCGGGCGCAGGTTGCGCGTCTTCCAGAAGTCGTCGTAGCTGCCGTGCTTCATTACCTCGTTCCAGAAGGCGACCTCGCCCTTGAAGTACTTCGTATCGGCATTGGCGATCGGCCCCATCTTCAGGAAGAAGTCGTAGCCGTCCGGCGTGCCGTGGTCGAAGGTCAGGTAGGGGGACTTCTGGATCGGTTCCGGCCGGGGCTTGCCGAAGTTGGCCATGAAGTTGAAGGCATGGGGCAGCATGAACGCGCCGTTGTGGTGCCAGTCGTCGCCGATGAACCAGTCGGCGATGGGGGCTTGCGGCGAGGCGGCCTTGAGGGCCGGATGGGCGTCGATCATGCCCGCCGAGGTATAGAAGCCCGGATAGGAGATGCCGTAGAGCCCGACCTTGCCGTTGTGGTTGGGAACATGCTTGAGCAGCCAGTCGATGGTGTCGTGAGTGTCCGTGCTTTCGTCAATCTCAGCGGGGCCTTTCTTGGCAGGGTTGTGCGGGCGCATGTTGACGAACTCGCCTTCCGACATCCAGCGGCCACGCACGTCCTGGTAGACGAAGATGTAGCCCGCCTTGCCGAACAGCGGCGACGGCCCGAGGTCGGCCTTGTACTGGTCCACGCCGTAGGGCCGCACGGTGTAGGGCGTGCGCGTCATCAGCAGCGGGTACTTCTTCAAGTCGTCCTTCGGCACGTAGACGGCGGTGAACAGCCGCTTGCCGTCGCGCATGGGAATGCGAAACTCGTACTTCGTGTAATTTGCCTTCACGTATTCCAGCCCCTGGGCCAGAGCAACCGTGGGACGGCACAGGGTAGCAAGACAGAGCAGAGGCAAGAACAGCTGCTTCATCGGTGAGACCTCCTGTCCCCCTTCTAGCGGTCCCCTCGAAGTGGCTCAAGGATAATCTCCCATCAATGCGAGGCTGGTCGAAACTCAGCCATTCCCTGTCGCCTTTCGCATTGCGCTTCCGATTGGCAGGGTAAGCCGCGTTGTCGGCCGTTACAAACCCTTTACACCCGTCTGCGTGTCGGCTGGGTAAACTTCGTGGGACCATTGGAACCGTGGCATTGCTGTAACGTCGCGGCGTTAGCTTGCCGGACGATGTACTGGCGGCCGGCCCGCACTGGTGGCTGCGTTCGTGGTGCGCGTCCGCCGGCCCTTCGCCGGGCCGGTGTGCTGCTTCATTTCCCGACCGACCATTCGTGTCTCGTCTCAAAAGGAGCCTCTCCATGTCGAAGCGACTGGCCGTCTTGCTGACGGTGTGCTGCCTGATCGGCGGCTTGGTCCTCGTGGCTCGGCCCGTGCCGGCCCATCCGCCGCTGAGCGCGCAGTCCGCAGCACTGCCCATCAAGGTTGAGAAGGAAAACGTGCCGGCGGAGCCACCCGCCGGCAGCAAGCTGGCCACGAGTCGAGTCGCCGCCGTGACCGTGTACCCGAATAGCGCACTCGTCACGCGCGAAGTGGACGTGCCGGCGGGCGAGGGTAGCTTCGAGCTGGTTGTCACCCCGCTGCCGCCGCAGACCATTCAAAGCTCGCTCTATACCGAAGGCTCCGAGGGCCTGCGCGTCCGCGCCACGCGCTTCCGCACCCGGCAACTCCAGGAAGACACGCGCGAGGATGTTCGCAAGCTGCAAGACGAGCTGCGCCAGTTGCAGATGGCGAAGGAGAAGCTCGACGCCGACGTGAAGGCCGTACAGACCAACCTGCACCTGCTGACCAAGCTGGAAACGCCCGCCACGTCCGTGCATCCCGGCGACAAGGCCCCGCTCAACAGCGAATCGGCCATCGCCCTGACCAAGTACATCATGGAAGGTCGGATGGAGAAATCCGCCCAGCTGGTCAACTTGCAGCAGCAATTGCAGCTGAATCAGGAGAAAGCGGAATTCGCTCGCCGCAAGCTGAACGAACTCGCCGCCGGTTCGAGCCGTACGGAGCAGGATGCAGTCATCGTCGTGGACAAGGTGAATGGCGCGGCCGGCAAGGTGCGGTTGAACTACCTCGTCGATGCGGCGTCGTGGCGACCCTCGTACAAGCTGCGCGCCGGCAAGACGGCCAAGGAAGCGGTGCAGCTGGAATACCTGGCCGCCGTCGTGCAGCACACGGGCGAGGACTGGTCCAACGTGCAACTGGTGCTGTCCACGGCGCAGCCCGCCCTCAACGCCGCGCCCCCGGACTTACAGGTACTCAACGTCACCGTGAAGCCCCACAGCGGGACCGCGCCGTCGGCGGTCCACCACCACCCGAACGTCATGGAGCTGAACGACCAGCTGCGCGACCTGCGTGCCCAGGCCCAGAAGGACTTCAACGAGAAGAAGGAAGCCAGCGGCGCGGGCCTGTTCAACCGGGCCGCCGCCCTGGACCAGTCGTTCGAGTTGCTCAACCCCGATGCGGCCTTGCGCCGCGGGTGCTCATTCGCCACCAAGGAAGGGCCGAGCGTCGCCTATCACCTGAACAGCAAGCTGACGGTGCCGTCGCGCAACGACGAGCAGATCATCGAGGTCACGCGCCTGGAAATGTCGCCCGACTACTACTATAAGGCGGTGCCGGTGCTGACCGGGCACGTCTATCGTCTGGCGGACCTGACCAACAAGAGCAACTATGTGCTGCTGCCGGGCGACGCCACCATGTACATCGGCAGCGATTTCGTGGGCCAGATGAGCATGCCGTTGGTGGCCATCGGCGAACAGTTCACGGCCGGCTTTGGCGTCGAT